>JAGBRZ010000061.1 GCA_017632155.1 Clostridia bacterium | reverse complement strand
TACAGTTCTTTGCTCATAAGAAGGGCGTGGGTTCTACCAAGAACGGTCGTGATTCCGAGTCCAAGAGACTTGGCGTTAAGAAGACCGACGGTCAGCCCGTTATCGCCGGCAATATCATCATCAGACAGAGAGGAACCGCTGTTCATCCCGGCAACAATGTTGGTATGGGCACCGACCACACCCTCTTCGCTCTGATCGACGGTAAGGTCAAGTTCGAGCACAAGGCTGGCGGTAAGAAGCAGGTTAGCGTTTACGCTGACTAATTCTCTACCCCAAGGGAACGCATACTGCGTTCCGTCAGGAAAAGGCTATCGCGCAAGCGGTGGCCTTTTCTTTTATAAAAAAGTTTGTTCACAAATTTAACTTGACAAAATACGCACATAGTGTTATAATATACTGTGAATAGTTATACTGTACGAAAGGACGGTTTAATATATGAGAAAGACTTTGAAATTCCTTATCTTACTTCTCTGTCTCTCGTCGGTCGTTTCACTTTTCTCCATTGCGGCTTACGCAGATAACGCCTTTAACGACCCGATTGGAAACAGAACTGTAACAGGCTTCTCTCTTGCCAACACATCCTACTGCAAGACCCAATATATCGAAGGTGAGTTTTTTGATCCCACCGGATTGTACGGCTTGGTTTATTTTGCCGGTGGCGGCAGCACGCTTCTGACGGCAGATGAGCTCACTTACCTTGAAACGGGTCCCTTGACCACGGATGTTACAAGCATAACCTTTGTGTGCGGTAACCTTACACATAGCCTCAGCATCGTTGTCGAACCCGATCCCTTTGCAAGTGCTGTTGTTCAAATTGAGCTGACAGCAAACAAAACCGACTACTATGCATTCGACGTGCTTTCGCCCTCTGATTTTGAAGTCAAAGCCATTAAAGCTGACGGCTCTGTCGAGATAATTGACAGCTCTCTTTGCACATTCTACCCCGAGTTTGGTGAGCTGCTTTCCTCCGATCAAAAATCCGTTAAAGCTACATATACCGTTGGAAACACCGAATATACCGCAGAGGCGCAGATAAACGTTCAGCCAGTTCTTTATCACGAATTTATCGGCGCAGAGACCGCTTACCTTTACGAGGGACTGACCCCCGACGCTCCCCGCGGCCTCAGCATTACCGTATATTTCGATGAAGCACGCACCATTTCGAAAACTCTGTCAACATTTGACATTACCTATCCCGAAAATATTATACGCGCAAACGAATTTGGTAAAACCACGATCGGCATCATAGTAGATACACAGACCATAGACCTTGAGCTTGAAGTTCTTCCCATTTCCGGATACAAGATCACCGGTCTTGAGGAAGCTTATTACTACGGTGATACGATCTCACTCGATCAGTTCCGTGCTTATGCGATCTATTCCGACGGCGCAACGGTCAACATTACCTCCGAGGTCGTCATTGAAGCTCCTTCCATGGCTGTTTTCGGAAGCAAGATCACGGCATCCCACAATGGATTCGATCTTAAAGATTTCCTTGGTTCCTCTATTCCCGAGGGAACTTTGACCGTTATCAATCATCCGAACAAGATCCACTACGAGGTTGGCGAGATCTTTGATCGCACGGGTCTTTCACTTGCCATTGAATACTCAAACGGACACCGCGTTCTGCTCCTCCCCGCTGACTATACTCTGACCTATCCCACGCCTCTTACAGCTGCGGATAAGTACGTCACTGCGGAATATTTCGGAGCAAAGACAAATATTTCGATCTCGGTTGGCAACGAATCTTACATTGTATCGCTCAGCATCATAGGCGCGCCCAGCGTGCTG
Source organism: Clostridia bacterium (assembly GCA_017632155.1). The sequence continues at coordinate 24,355 of JAGBRZ010000061.1, read as the reverse complement.
AATTATTACGAAGGCAACGTTCTTAACACCTCGGGTCTTTTGATCCAGGCTGTTTTCTCGGATGGTACTTCCGCGATTATCGACCATAATACATTGACCTTCACCCCCGCGTTAAGCACTCCGCTTACAACCGATATCACCTCCGTAACGATCTCTGCGAACGACGGCACGGACAAGTATTGCGAAGTCATTCTTCCCATCACGGTCATAAAGAAAGTGCCCACCGCGCTCATTGCAACCTCGCAGCCGAGCAAGCTTATTTATGCTGAAGGTGACAAATTTGACCCCGACGGACTTGCACTTGCCCTCATATTTAACGATATGTCAAGCATCGTTCCTTCAAGCTTCTCTTTCTCTCCTGAGCTTGGTTCCTCGATCGTGCTTTTGACAAATGCAACGGAAAAATACATCATTCACGCGATTTACGAATACGAAGGCGTTGAATATACATATCCCATCGAGATCACCGTTACCCCCGCTGAGGTAGAAAGCCTTCTTGTATCTAGACAGCCCATCAAAACCACGTATGAGATCGGTGAGTCGTTTGATCCCGCGGGACTTGAACTGATTCTCGTCTACAAAGACAGATCGCTCACCTCTCCCAGAGTTCCGGACGGTTATTATTCCTTCTCTCCTTCCATCATTACAAGAGATACAAAGGAGATCACCGTATCCTTCAGGGAACTCACCGTGATCGTTCCCATCACAGTCAACGGTGCGGAAACCAATCCTCCGGAAACCACCGAGCCTGTTCCTCCCGTCACTTCGGGACCCGAAGATACGACTCTTCCACCCGATGAATCGTCAACTGAAAACACAAACGTCGGCCCCGAAGTAACCACCGAGCCCGAAACAAGCGCGCCCGAGGTTACAACAGAAAACGAGGTTACTACTTCTCCCGAAGAAGTAACAACAGATGGGGAAACCACGACCGAGCCCAATACGGGAGACAAGGACAGAGGACCTTCCCTTCTCTCTCTTTGGATCATCGTTATTGTGGTAATCGTTGTCGCTCTCATCGCCCTGATAATTTACTACAAAAAGAATTTCACCTAATTAAACAAAAAAGCTCCGAGGCATTGGCGTGATACTCTTAACGGAGTATCACGCCAGTTTTATTCGCCTACGGCGAGTTGTATTGCTACGCAGTGATATTCGGCTTACGCCGAGTGATATTCGCTACGCGAGTTTTGTGGCGAATAAAATATCACTGAAGCTGTAAGGCTTCAATATCACGATTGCGGTAGCAATCATATCACTCCGACGAAGTCGGAATATAACTCTTGCTTTCTCTGCTGATTTGTTATATAATGAATAGGGGTATGGGCTTTGCCCGAAGCCTTTGTAATACAAATGCGAAACTGGCGAAAAAAGGAGATAGATGTATGATACAATCGGTAAACAATAACAATATAAAAGAATGTGTTGATGTCATTAAAGAAAGTTTTTTGACTGTCGCCAATGAGTTTGGTTTTACAATAGAAAACGCTCCTCGCTTTACGGCTTTCGCCACAACAGAACAACGCCTATCTTGGCAATTAAACAACGAAAAAAGACCTATGTACGCTTTTATTGTTGATGGCAAAATTGTTGGCTATTATTCTTTGGCATTACAAGATAATAAGGAATGTGAATTGAATAATTTATGCGTTTTGCCTCAGTTCAGACATCAAGGCATCGGAGAAAAACTTTTATTGCATTCATTCCATACAGCTAAAGGTTTGGGATGCTTAAAAATGAATATCGGAATTGTCGAAGAAAATCAAGTTCTGAAGTTATGGTATGAATCTTTTGGATTTAAGCATATCAAAACTCAGAAATTCGACTTCTTTCCGTTTACCTGCGGATATATGGAACTAAAGCTTACATAAATGACGATACCCCGACAGATCTTAGAATCTGTCGGGGTTACTTATTTGTTTACAGCGTATCAATTAAAGCAATTTGATTTGTTGTTTTTCCGATAAGGACAACACCCATTCGCCTCGGAGCTTTTTTGTATCAATTATTATTTTTCCGCGTTTTCTGCGGCGTAAAGTGTATTGCAGATAAGCATTGTGACTGTCATAGGACCAACTCCGCCGGGGACGGGAGTGATGTAACCCGCGACGTCCTTGACCGATTCAAAGTCAACGTCGCCGCAAAGTTTGCCCTCGGCATTACGGTTCATACCAACATCGATAACCGCCGCGCCGGGCTTGACCATATCGCCCGTGATAAGTCCTGCTTTGCCAACAGCGGCAACAAGAATATCCGCGCGTCTTGTAACAGCGCCGAGATCGGGTGTGCGGCTGTGAGCGATGGTAACTGTGCCGTCAGCGGCAAGCAAAAGTGCAGCCATAGGTCTGCCTACGATATTGGAGCGTCCGACAACTACACATTCCTTTCCCGCAACGGGAATCTGATAATGCTTGAGCATTTCCATAATGCCCGCAGGAGTGCAAGGAAGCACGTTGCCCTCATCGAGGCACAGATGTCCCGCATCAAGCTTTCCAAAGGCGTCAACGTCCTTTTCGGGCGCGACAGCGGCTACAACACGAGCCTCGTCGATATGCTTGGGGAGAGGAAGCTGAACGAGCAGACCGTCAACAGTGGGATCTGCGTTGACCTTTTCAACCTCGGCTATAACCTGCTCGGTCGTATAGAATGCGGGAAGGATGTTGCAAGTGGATGCAAATCCGACCTCCTCGCAAGCGCGGAGCTTGTTGCGAACGTAAACGACGGATGCCGGATCCTCACCTACTCTGATAACACAAAGACCGGGCTTGCGTCCGTATTTCTTTTCAAATTCTATTCTCTTCTCGGTTACCTCGCCGCGAAGCTTTGCGCTGACGAGCTTACCGTCAATCAGTATTGCCGACATTATTTTCTTCCTCCTTGGATTCATCTTCTGTTTCGGTTTTATTCTCTTCATTAAGCATATTACCATAGGTCGATACTTCGCCTTCAGCCGCCGCAAGCTTTGCACGATTCGATGCGCGGACACCGAGATATACGAGCAGTGCAAATCCAACGATAAAGCACAGGAACGCAACGACCTGCGAAATGCGGAATGTTCCAACCATAAGGCTATCTGTGCGAAGTCCTTCAATGAACATTCTTCCGAAGCCGTACCAGGTGATATACATTAAAAATACCTGACCGTCAAACTTTTTCTTCTTGTAAAGAGCGTTGATGATAAGGAATCCAACCAGATTCCAAAGCGATTCGTAGAGAAATGTGGGCTGGCAGATATAGGAATTGCTCCAACCCTCGTGACGGAGCTCCATACGCATAAAATAGAGCAAGCTATCCTCCGCGGGCGACTCGCCGTAAGCCTCGCCGTTGAAGAAATTACCCCATCTGCCAACGATCTGACCGATCATAACGCCGGGGCAGACCATATCAAAGACCTTCTGCCACTTGATCTTTTTATAGAGAGACACGCAAAGAAGTGCAGTCGCACCGCCGATTATCGCACCATAGATCGCGATACCGCCGTTCCAGATAGCAAAGATCTCGCCAAATGTGTATTTTTGACCCGATGTGATAACGTAATAAAGACGAGCGCCGACAATACCGCTGAGGACGGTGAAGATCGCGTAGTCAAGCAGATCGTCAAAGGATACGCCCTCGTGCTTTGAACGGTAGTAGGCATAGAGAAAAGCGAGGATAATGCCCGTCACCATAATTATGCCGTACCATCTGACCTCGATGGTGCCGAAAAGGCTGAGGGCAACCTTATTGAAGCTGATCTCGCCTATTCCAAGGCCGGGAAAGGATACTGTAACCATAAATAGTCTCCTTTGTTATGTACTTTTAAGCTATTTTTTAATATAATTCGTTTTTTCGGCGGCTTTGCCGACGAAAAAACACCACTTAGACGAGCAAAGCGAGTCCGCGCGCCGCGGGGAGCTGCAAAAATCTTTGATTTTTTCAAGCGGCGATAATGCGCGCATCCCCGCAAAGCGGGGTATCACTTGTAAAACGCAGTTTTACAAGTGGATCGTTAGTCGTGCGAGGGATAAGCGTCACCGCTTATCGGGATAGATTCGCCGAGGAATGTGGGCTCGGGCTTGATGAGTGCGTAGAAGAAGTCTTTCATTCTTGCCAGCGATTCGCGGAAATCCTGATAATCCTGCGAGCCGTAGCCGTGAAGCGATGCGCTGACTCCGTAAGCCTCGATCCCGAGTTTTTCGGCAAGATAGAGCGAGCGGTAAAGGTGATATTCCTGCGTTACGATAATAATTCGTTCTGCGCCGAAAATCTCCTTTGCGCGATAGATGCTCTCATAGGTCGAAAATCCCGCGTGGTCGGTGAAAACGTCTTTACGTTCGATGCCGTGTTCTTCGGCTTTATCGAGCATGTAGTTCACCTCGTCGTACACCTCTCTGCCGTGGTCGCCCGTCATAAGAAGCTTTGGCGATGCGCCCATATCGTAAAGTCCGAAGGCGGTGGTAAGTCTGTCCGCAAGATACTGCGAGCGAACGTGACAGCCGAGAACAAGGATGCAATCAATGTCGCCGAGCTGTGCCGCGGTTTGCGGGGAAAGGATCCTGTCCTTCGTAACCGATTTAATAGCGGCGTTAAGCGACAAAAGTGTAATTGCAAAAAGCAGGGCAAAAAGCAATAGGAGCACGACCGCGTTCTTTGCGATCGCGCACCACTGCTTTTTGGTTATTTTTTTGAGGAATGCGGGCATATTATTCGCCGAGGCCGAGTCTGTGCTCGATAACGGTAGCTGCAATGTCAAGATAATCGCTGTCAAGATCCTCGATCTTGCCGTTGTCGCAAAGAGATGCGAGCTTTGCATCGAGCGGGATCTGACCGAGAACGTCATAGCCGAAGCTCTGCGCGATCTCGAGGATGTGGCTGTCGCCGTAGATATTGATGCGCTTGCCGCAATCGGGGCAAACTGCGTAGCTCATATTCTCAACAAGTCCGAGAACGGGAATATTCATCATATTCGCCATATTTGCCGCCTTGCCGACGATCATGGAAACGAGCTCCTGGGGGCTCGAAACGATAACGATTCCGTCAAGGGGAAGGCTCTGGAAAACGGTGAGCGGAACGTCGCCGGTTCCGGGAGGGCAGTCAACGAGAAGAACGTCAATGTCGCCCCAAATGGTATCCTTCCAGAACTGCTTTACGGTGCCTGCGATGACGGGACCTCTCCAGATAACGGGACGGCGCTCGTCCTCAAGAAGGAGGTTAACCGACATCATCTTGATGCCCTTTTCGGTCTCAGGCGGGAACATTCCGTCCTCGCTACCGGTGACTTCGCTCTTTACGCCAAAAGCCTTGGGAACAGAGGGACCTGTAATATCTGCATCAAGTACGCCAACCTTGTAGCCCTTGCGCTGAAGGAGTACGGCAAGCATGCAAGTAACGAGGGACTTACCTACGCCGCCCTTGCCGCTGACAACGCCGATGACGTGCTTGATATTACTCTTTGCATTTGCGGGCTCGTGCAGATCCTGCGGCTCTTTACGAGATGCGCAGTTGGACGAGCATGTGGAACAGTTGTGTGTGCATTCTGACATTTTTATATTCATCCTTTCGATAAGAAAATATTTACCTACTATAATTATACCCCCTTTTGCCACCGAAGTCAATGCCTTGATTATTAATAAATTGATTTTTTCAAAAATTTTCTCTGATATATGAAAAAAATTCCTCTAATTTAACATAAAAGACTTGATTTTTCGGGAAAAATAGGTATACTATATAAGGTTAATATTAATTTCTAAAAGCGAAAGGAATTTTTGCAATGAAAGAACTCAAAAAAGCCGCTTACGCTCCCGTGAAGGGTCCCGTACTCACCATCGTTATGGACGGTGTCGGAATTGCTCCCGAAGGACCTACCAACGCTGTAAGCCGCGCATTCACTCCCACTCTTGACAAACTTCTCTCGAATCATCCTTGCGTAACTCTCAAGGCGCACGGTATGGCTGTCGGTCTTCCCAGCGATGACGATATGGGCAACTCCGAGGTTGGACACAATGCTCTCGGCGCAGGTCAGGTATTTGCTCAGGGCGCAAAGCTTGTAACCCAGTCTATCGAGTCCGGCAAGATGTTTGCTTCCGAGACCTGGCAGACTCTCATTTCCAACGTAAAGACCAATTCTTCCACTCTTCACTTCCTCGGACTCTTCTCCGATGGTAACGTTCACTCGCATATCGACCACCTCAAGGCAATGCTCGTGCGCGCAAAGGAAGAAGGCGTAAATAAGATCCGCATCCACATCCTTCTCGACGGTCGTGACGTAGGCGAGACATCCGCTCTCGAATACATTCTTCCCTTCGAGGAGTTCCTCACCTCTCTCCGCTCGGATGATCTCGACATCTGCATCGCATCGGGCGGCGGAAGAATGAAGATCACCATGGACCGTTACGAGGCTGACTGGTCGATGGTTGAGCGCGGCTGGCAGACCCACGTCCTCGGCGAGGGCAGACAGTTTGCATCCGCGGAGGAAGCAGTTAACACCTACCGTGCAGAGACCGGCGTTATCGACCAGGATCTCCCTGCGTTCGTTATCGCAAAGGACGGCAAGCCGCTCGGTACCGTTGAAGACGGCGACAGCTTCATCTTCTTCAACTTCCGCGGCGACCGTTCGCTTGAGATCTCCCGCACCTTCGACGAGGGTGAGACCTTCGACAAGTTCGACAGAGTCCGTCATCCCAAGGTAGTTTATGCAGGTATGCTCGAGTACGACGGCGACCTTCATATTCCTTCCCGTTACCTCGTTTCTCCTCCCGAGATCACCAATACCCTTGGCGAGTACCTTGCAGGCAGTGGAATTTCCCAGCTTGCGATCTCCGAGACACAGAAATACGGTCACGTAACCTACTTCTGGAACGGCAACCGTTCTGGCAAGTTCTCCGAGGAGCTCGAGACCTACATCGAGGTTCCCTCCGATGTTATTCCCTTCGAGCAGAGACCCTGGATGAAGTGCGCAGAGATCACCGATAAGCTCATCGAGTGCCTTGAGTCGGGCAAGTACCGCTACCTCCGCGTAAACTTCCCCAACGGCGATATGGTCGGCCACACTGGCTCCCTCCTCGCTACCGTTTGCTCGATGGAAGCACTTGACCTCCAGCTTGCACGTATCCTTGCAGTAGTTGATAAGCTCGGCGGCGTTGCAGTTATCACCGCTGACCACGGCAACGCAGACGAGATGGCAGAGCTCGACAAGAAGACTAAGGCTCCCAAGACCAACAAGGACGGTTCCTACAAGGCAAAGACCTCGCACACCCTCAATCCCGTTCCTTGCATCATCTACGACGCATCGGGCGAGGGCAGAATCAGCGTTAAAGCTGATAACGGTCAGTTCGGTCTTTCCAACGTAGCCGCTACCGTTGTTAACCTCCTTGGTTACGAGGCTCCCGAGATGTGGGATGAGTCTCTCATTGAGATGAAGTAATTTTAAACTAATAAAAAATCAAAAAATATGCCGGAGCGTTCGCAGAACGCTCCGGCATATTTTTATACTTTATTCTTCTTAAAATACCTGACTGTAACGGCAAGTGCGACAATTCCGATCAGCGGGAAAACGGATGTAATAATCATACCCGCTTTCATACCGATCTGCTCGGCGGCAAGTCCGGTTTTGATTGCAATGTCAGCTGCGAAAGATGATGCTGTGACCTTATCGACCACGATGCCCATAAGCTGGGGCGCTATGGATGCGCCGAGGTCGCCGCCCGATGCCATAAGGGCATAAGCGGCTACTCCCGCGCCGGGGAGCTTCTCTTCCATAAATATCAGCGCGCCGGGCCAGAGCATTGATGTGAACATTCCCGTCAAAACGCAGGCAATCAGGGCGACTGCGGCGTTGGTGGAAAATCCCGCAACGAGATAACACGCAACTGCGCCGATCATTCCGATAAAGAGGATCGGTGTGATGCTCTTTCCGAATTTAGCGTATCCCATTCTCGTCAGCGCGAGAAGGACGGCGAACATTGCGGTTCCGAGAATATCGCCGATCGCCTTGTCTATGCCGAGGGCATTTTCCATAAAGCTCGACGCCCAGTTTGACATAGTGTTCTCGGCACAGCTTCCAAAGAAGATGCAAGCCACGCATAGGGCAAGTCCGACGGCGTATCTCTTTGATTTCTCGCCTCCATTTGACGTCTCCGATGGTGTCATATCGGGCATGGGTGAAGTCATAAAGAGTACTGCGGTGGATATGGGCAATGTGGCAAAAAGAAGCGTCAGTAAACTCCAATTTTCGCTTCCGAAGAGCTTGAAGAAGATCGTGCTTATCAGGATGACCACGGTGACTCCAACTCCGTAGAGGGAGTGCAGAAAGCTCATATCGCGTCCCGGGTTATCGGACGGTATAGCCGCGACAACGGGGCTTACAAGCACCTCGGAAAGTCCCGCGGAGATTGAGAAGATCACAGTTGCGATCGCAAATCCCGTGAAGACTGAGTTCGGGAAAATCAGGGGCGAGAAAGCGTAAAACGTAAGCCCGAGTGAGGTTATGATCGGCATAACTCTGACCAAGAACTTTTCATTAAAATACTTTGAAAAAAATGAAAGTATCAGGTCGACTGTAAGCTGGGTGCAGAAATTGATAAGCACGAGCGTTCCGAGGAGAGTGTACGAAACGCCGTACATATCGTGGAAAGTCACGAATAATAGCGGCGGCAGTGCAAAAGCAGACGCCATTGTGACGTAGGCAGAATAGCAGGCGAGTTTGGTGCGTTTGTAATTCATTGATGATTAATCCTTTGAAGATTATTTTGATAATTATATCACAAAAGCAATTCTTTTGCAATAGGTTTATATATATCGGTAACAATAGAAGAACCTCGCGCTGAAGGGCGAGGCTCTTCTATTGTTCAAACCGTCGGCGGGGCGCCGCCGGTTTGAAGCGCAATATTGAGTATTTCGCCCTCTGCGGAGGGCGACTTAAGGCTCCGCCTTAAGAAACCGCAAACTTTTGAAAAAGTTTGATCAAAACTTTCAAAAATTATTTCAGCTCGTCAAGGAAGTAAGCTCTCGAGTGTGCGGGCTTGCCCTTTTCATCGCGGATGGTTACGCGGACGTAGTTATCGGTTTCTTTAAGCTCGAAGGTTGCCTCTGTGATGGGTGTGCCGTCGGCATTTCCAAAGTAACCTGCGTGGCGCGAGCCTGTGCTGAATGCGATAGTGGCAACAGGGGAGGTCTTAACGGTCACCTTGCCGTCCTCATAGCTGATCTCGGAAAAATCGGGACCCTGGGAAGCATAATAATTGCCGTTTGCCATTGCATCGGTGATCGACTTATAATCAAGCTTATCAGCCTTGATACAGGTCCACGCGCCGAAGGAGTCCCAAGTGATATCGCCCGGGTGCTTGTTGTGGTTATCGTCGGTGCCAAGGCAGCCGATGCGATCACCCGCGAGAAGCATATCGTCGTATACGCGGTCATTCTGCTCGGGATGTCCGATTGCTACGCAACCGAAGTTGCAGATCTCCATAGCATCCATACCGTGATACTTGGTATAGCGAGTATAGTCCTCCTGCGACCAAGTGGGGTGATTGTATGTAACGAAAAATCCCGCCTTTTTTACACGCGCGATGCACTCGTTGATCGACTCGGGCGTGTATTCGGGCTTGAACTCGGGCTCGTCGGCGCAGTTTGCTTTGTCCTCGTTCTTGTTGAAATGCTTGCGGTGGAACCAGCACACCTGCTTTACGTTATCGGGATCTTTTGCGATAAAGCACATATGGCAAACGCGCTTAACGTTGCGGATAGGATCAACTTCGGGCTCGGTAAACGTGATCTCCCAACCGTTGAGGGCGAGAAATTCATCGTCCGAAAGCTCGGCGTGGTGGGGGATAAGAATATCGTGGTCGGTGTAGGCAACTACCGAATATCCCGCATTTTTATAGAGCTCCTTAACCTCCTCGGGAGTCAGACATCCGTCCGACAGTACGGTGTGACAATGAAGATTTGCCTTGTAGAAATTACCCGATTCGGGCAGAAGATACTTTTTCATTTTGATTCCTCCAAAATTTTTGCCGCAAGTAAAAAACTTGCGGCATTGTTTTATTCCGCATTTTCGGCGGTATTTTCAGTTTTCTTTTTAGGATTTATAATGATCTTTATCTGTGACCAGAAGATCGTTGCAACCTGGAGCGGTGCGCCAAAAAGGAAGATATACCACAGCGACCAATTCGCAATAGTGATGTAGGTCGCTCCGATGATCGTCCAGATTATCAGAGAGATAAACAGGAAATTAAGCTTGTACTTACCCCAAATGGCGTTGAAAACAAGCAAGTCGATGCAAGTGGCGGGAACCGCCCACATAAATGGCATCCAAACGTGCTCTGCTCCAAGGCTTTGCATCACGATAAATACTATCGTTGCGATAAACCACACGCCGACGGACGAGAGGAGCGAAATGAGAAGTCGATTTCGCTGCCCTGCCTTTACGGCTTCGGCATCGGGAGTGGGTTCGGACGAACCGTGATCGGTTATCAGCCAATCGACCGTTACGCCGAACATATCGGCTATCTTCCAAAGAACGGCTATATCGGGCACCGATTCTCCGCGTTCCCATTTTGAGATCGCTTTATCGGTATAGTTGAGCTTTTCGGCAAACTGCGCTTGGGTAAGCCCCGCAGCGTTGCGCATTGCCGAAATGTTGACGGCAATGTTCTGCCTGATCTCTGTGATATCCATACCGTTCTCCTTTCTATGTTTACTTGAATATTTTCCCCTTTGCGTCGTGGATCGAAAGGCGCTTGATCGAATAATTCTCTTCCTCGCGAAGGAAGATGAGGCGCTTGCGGAGCGCTTCAAGCAGATATTCGGGGCTGAGGTTTTGGTTGCTTCCCGCAGCGAGGAGTGCGGTGATCTTGAGTCCGCCCTCGCACTTTTCAAGCTCAAAGCTCTTGATAAGCGGGAAAATATCAACTTCTTTATCGCCCGATTTGGTATGCTTGAGAACCGTCAGCGGCGAGTTTGAAAGAACGCGATCGATCTTTTCAAGCATCTCGTCATCTACGTCACAATCGATATTATACTCGTAAAGTGCGCCGTCTATGTCTGCAAACTTGCGCTCTGCGGGATAGCAAGCGAAGAAATCGAGATCGTCGACCGTTGCCTTGTGCAGGCGGGCGAGAATATCTTCTTCGGGCATATCGCGAACGAGCTTGATATCCGCCATCTCGCAAACGCTCTCGCATCCTATCGGAAGCGGAAGTCCGAAAACGAGCTTCGGGTGGGGATTAAATCCCTGAGTATACCAAAGCGGAAGCTCCGCGCGGCTGAGAATGCGCTGGAATGTGCGCTGAAGATCAAGATGGGAAATATACTGAAGCGCGCCTTTTTTGTAAAATCCGAGGCGTATCGTCACGGGAGTTTCGAGGGTCGGATATTCGCTTATTTTCTTGAATTCGGACAGCATGTATCCTTACCTCCCAGACAGTTTGCGCCGCAACCCGAGCACTGCTCTCGGCAGGAGGGCGTGGTCTTTTCTTCATATGCCTTCTTCTTTTCGCGAAGGAGGAATTCCTTTGTAACGCCGACGTCGATGATGTCCCAAGGGAGAACTTCATCGTCCGCGCGGCGGCGGTTTGCATAAAATGCGGTATCAATGCCCGAATCGGCAAAGACCTTCATCCAAGCCTCGGCATCGAAATATTCATCCCACGCATCAAAGCCGAATCCGCGCTCGTGAGCGAGCAAAAGTGCCTTTGAGAGTCTGCGGTCGCCGAGAGCGAGAACCGCTTCGATATGCGAAACGCGGGCATCGTGGTGGTGGTACTTGATCTTGCGGTCGGTGATGCAAGTGCGAAGATGCTGCTGCTTGCGGGCAAGCTCGTCAACCGTATCTTGCGCCTCCCACTGGAAGGGGGTGAAGGGCTTGGGTACGAAGCAGGAAACACTGACGGTTACGCCCGGCGCGCGGCGGCTGTGACCCGGAGTAGCATAGAACTGCTCGATGGTCGCCTTCGCGAGCTTCGCAATTCCCTCGATATCCTCGTCGGTCTCGGTGGGAAGTCCGTTCATAAAGTAGAGCTTGACCTGCTCCTTGCCCGATCCGAACGCGATCGAAGCCGAGCGCATAAGATCCTCCTCGGTGACGTTTTTATTGATAACGTCGCGGAGTCTCTGCGTGCCCGCCTCGGGTGCAAAGGTGATCGAAGATGCGCGTACCGACGCGACCTTTTCCATCAATTCCTTTGTGAAGGAGTCGATACGGAGCGAGGGGAGAGAGAGGTTTACCTTCTTCTCATTCGTCCATTCGATAAGACCATCCGTAAGCTCGGGGAGCTTGGTATAATCGGAAATTGAAAGCGAAGTGAGCGAAATTTCCTCATAACCCGTTGCTTCGTAGATGCATTTTGCCTGACGAAGCAGAGTTTCGGGGGATTTTTCGCGGACGGGACGGTAGATCATTCCCGCCTGGCAGAAACGGCATCCGCGAATGCATCCGCGGAAGACCTCGAGCATAATTCTGTCCTGAACCGTCTCGAGATATGGCATAACAACCGCCTCGGGGAAATACATCGTGTCAAGGTTCTCAACAATGCGCTTCTTGACGCTTGTGGGAACACCCTCTGCGTTGGGTTTATAAGACTTGACGGTTCCGTCCTCGTTATACTCAACGTCATAAAGCGAGGGAACGTAAACACCCGAAATGGTGCGTGCGGCTTCAAGAAGGAATTCACGCTTGGTTGCGCCGGCTTCCTTCATTTTGACATAAAGAGCAACGATCTCGGGAAGCATTTCTTCGCCCTCTCCGATGTTGAAAAGGTCAAAGAACTCCGCGATGGGTTCGGGATTGACCGCGCAGGGACCGCCGCCGATAACGATGGGGAACTCTTCCCCTCTATCCTCAGCCTTAAGCGGGATTCCCGAAAGCTCGAGGACGTTGAGAATGTTGGTGTAGCACATCTCATACTGGAGAGTGAAGCCAAGAAAATCGAAATCGCGGACGTTGTCGCCGCTTTCGTGCGCGGTCAGAAGAATATTCTTCTCGCGAAGCTTGGCTGTCATATCTTGCCAGGGAGCAAACACACGCTCGCACCAGACATCCTCGCTTTGGTTGAGAACGCCGTAAAGGATTCTCATACCAAGGTTGGACATTCCTATCTCATAGGAATCGGGGAAGCAAAAGGCAAAACGCGCTTTGACTTGCTCCTTGTCCTTTATAATCTGTCCGTATTCGCCGCCCGAATATCTTCCGGGCTTTTGGACAGAGCGCAAAAGTGATGAATCGTACATTTTATTTTCCTTATTTAAGAATCAGATTGGAGAGAATAATGCTCGGAATGACTGAAATGATCTGGAACAGAACTATATAAAGCGATGAAATTCCCGCAAGTGCGCCGATGATTCCGAGGAATACCGAAAGCAGAGCGCCCGCACCGAAGAGGATGATGCTCGTGTGGAAATTCAGCTTCGAATATGCTCCGTAAAGCTTGCAAGCCTTGACAACGTCAAGTATAGCCTCGGGCACCTCGCCGTTTACAACAACGCCGCCCTCGACAGTGGAATCATCTCTTGATGATGTCGCTTCTGCATTTTCATCGTAAGGCTTGCGGACAAGGGTAAGCTTGCCGTCAAAGGTGCTTGTCAGCATTCGGAGGATCAAATCAAGATTGATGTTGGGGTCAACGGTGCGCATAACGATCCTTGTCTTTGCAAGGGCAAGCTCGTTGATGACAGAAAGCATATTATCGGAAATTCTGTAAGTAAGATAGAGCTTAAAGACTTCCGTTCCGTCAACAGCGATATGAAGAACCACTCCGCCGGGATTGGAGGCGATATACTTATCGTCGTAATATCTCATAACCGAGATTCCCTTGGAGGTAAGGTATGCATCTGAGCCTACCGTATAATATCTACCGTCCGCATAACCTTCAAAACCTCCGTCATCAACGCTGACAACAGAAATATCCGTGGGGATGTCGCCCTCTGCAGTTGAATCGCGGAAGGCGCTTGCAATGCGTCCGCCAATGCGATCGTAAAGCGCAGAAACTCCGCACATAATATCAAACACATCTTGCATACGGTTCTTGTCGCATACGGAAATGCGGTTGATTGTGAGAGATGAATCATCAAAGAGATCCGCCTCTTCAAATACTACGGTATCAACCTTCTTATACTCGCTCACGTCGGATTCACTGAAAATAACCGAATCGGCGTTGAGATTTTTCGATACGAGAGTGTAGAAGGGATAGCTCATGGAAATGAGCATAAACGAGGGTAGTGCAAAAAGATTTACGGTCAGCATAATATTGAATGCTTCAAGCGCTGTTTTATCAGATGCAAGCGAAATGATAAAGATGACAAGCGAAAGCGCGATGACCGGCGCGATGATGAAATTGAGGATCTTGTTCAGGGGATGGCGACGGTTGATGTGACGGAAATAATTCTCCGCAAACTCACCGCGGCGCAGACGGAACGCCTGACCGATCCTGTTTTCGGTTTCTCCCACTCTTCCCTCGCCGAGCTCTGCGGCAAGATCAGCAGCATCTATGCGCTCAAGAGTAGCAACGCTCTGCCAAGATGAAAGGCGATCGAAAACGTAAGTTTCACGCTCGAGCACCAAGTAATCGTGAAACACGGAAAGAAGCAGACAAATTGCTGCGGGGAAATTATAGAGTGTAAATGTTTCGGGCGCAACGATTGCGATCACGATGTCATAAAGCACGGTGAGCACAAGTGCTGTCGCGCTGACGGAGTGAACTATCGGCTCGGCTTTAAAAATTCCGTTGATGCCCGCAATGATCTGCTTGAACGAAAATGCAGCGGTGATCAGCAAAAGCTGGAGCGAGATCATAATGTTTACAACGGGATAAACGGTTGCATCAAGCGCTCCGCCAAAGCTCTTGCCGAAAGCATCGTAAACAAAGAGCAGAATGGTGAACAGCAATGTTCCGCCAAGACGGATAAGCATACTGAATCTGTTTCTTGCGTATGTATTCTTAATTGCCGCGGTTTGTGCGTGCGACATATATTCCTTGCCCTCATAGCCGTAAGCAAGTGAAAGATCAACCGTCTTGCGCTCTCTCTTTTCGGGGCGTGCAACCTGATGATGAGGCTGTCCCGACTGTGCATCGGAATATCCGAGTGCGGTGAGAAGGGTCGCGGTATCTTCGTCAACACGGGGCTCTTCCGGCGCCTCTGTGGGCTCCTCGCTGATCTCTTCTTCCTCGTATTCAAGCTCGGAGGGAAGCTCCCCCTGCTCCTCATAAACGGGGTCTTCGATATATTCCGCTGCAGGTGCAGATTCTTCATATTCTTCTTCGGGAAGCTCGGGAAGCTCTTCAAGTTCGGGGAGTTCCTCAAGCATTTGGACAGGAAGCTCGGTATCATCCTCTGCGGGAGCAAAATCTTCACCGAAGAGCTCTGCGATAGCATCGGTTATATCCTCGTCAGCTACTGCGCCGTTATCATCCATATTGCCCGAAAACCACTCCTCAAGGGAAGTGTCATCAGCGATGGGAGTATTTTCTGTTTCCAAGCTTTCGGTATTTTCGGCATCAAACGCCATAAGCTCGTCAAGCGTCGCATTCTCGCCCTTAGACTCGGGCTCGGACTTTGGCTTATCCTTTGCAAAAAGCTTCGAAAATAAAGCGTTTCTCTTGTTATCGTCTGCCATATTTTTATCCACCTTAATTTATTCACGAATGCTTCTGTCTTGCGGCTTCGGTAAGCACGACAGCAGCAGCGGTTGAAACATTCATCGAGTTTACTTTTCCATACATCGGGATCGAAACCTTGTAGTCGCTCTTTTCGCAAACCAGACGCGAAACGCCGCGTCCCTCGCTTCCGAAAACAAATGCTGCGGGGCGATTCATATCAACGCCGTAAAGCTCATCACCGTCTGCCTCTGCGGCATATACCCAAACGCCTGCCGCCTGAAGCTCCTCGATTGCAGCGGAGATATTGACCACCTTTGCAACAGCCATATGCTCAAGCGCACCCGCCGAGGATTTTGCCGCCGCGGGTGTGAGTCCCGCCGCTCGTCTTTTGGGGATGATAACGCCGTGAGCGCCTGCGCATTCGGCACATCTGACTACCGCGCCGAGGTTATAAGGATCTTCGACACCGTCGAGAATGACGATGAAGGGATCCTCCCCTCTCTCTTCTGCGATCTTAAGAATATCCGCGATCTCGCAATATTCCTTTTCCGCAGCCATTGCAGCAACGCCCTGATGGTTTCCGTAGCCGCAAAGAGAATCAAGCTTCTCCCTCTCCACGTCTACTATCGGAATTCCCTTTTCGGATGCCATTGCGATTATCTGCAGCACGGAACCCTCGCGGTCACCCTTGCGGAGATAGATCTTATCTACCGCGCGGTCTGTCTTGAGAAGCTCGCGCACTTGATTTCTGCCGTAAACGATGCCCTCGGCGACCTCGCGAGTGGCATCGCCCTCACGCTTGATCGGACGGCGTCCCTGTTTATAATTATTTCTGTTATCCATTCTTTTCTCCAAATATCAGCGACCCGAGCGCTTTTGCGCTCTTGTAAAATTGAGTGAGCCTTCGCTCAAAATATTAATGTGTTCGAGAGCCTTGCCCGTGCCGATAGCGACGCAGGAAATTGCGTCCTTAGCCACATAGGTATGAATGCCGGTAAGATCGGTTATCAGCTTATCAAATCCGCGAAGAAGAGATCCGCCGCCCGTCATAACGATGCCGTTGTTGATAATATCGGCAACAAGCTCGGGAGGTGTACGCTCAATGACTTGACAGATCGCGTCGATGATCGCAGTGATCGGTCCGAGAAGCGCCTCGAGCATTTCGTAATTGTTAAGAGTAACGTATTTCGGCAAGCCTTGTGCCAGGCATCTGCCCTTGACGTCCATCTGCTCCATTCGTGTAGGTTTGAAGACAGTTCCAAGCCTGATCTTGATACTCTCGGCGGTTCTCTCGCCTATGAGTATATTGTATTTCTGCCTTACGTAACGAATGATCGCCTCGTCAAACTTATCGCCCGCAACCTTGATGGACTCGGAAACAACAACGCCCTCAAGCGATATTACTGCAATATCGGTCGTTCCACCGCCGATATCGACCACCATATTTCCGCTCGGAGCGGAAATATCGATGCCCGCGCCGATTGCCGCGGCAACGGGTTCTTCTATAAGATATGCGGCTCTTGCTCCCGCATTGCGTACAGCATCCTCGACCGCGCGCTCCTCAACCTCGGTTATTCCCGAGGGCACACATATAACAACTCTTGGCGGGATAAGCAGAGGACCGCAGGCACGGCGAAGGAAATACTGCAACATTTCGAGCGTTCTATCGTACTGGCTGATAACGCCGTCAC
Organism: Clostridia bacterium; assembly: GCA_017632155.1. The sequence goes on along the minus strand of JAGBRZ010000061.1, from coordinate 7,095 downwards.
GAAGAGGGCGAACGGTGATAATATTCTCGGGTGTGCGCCCGATCATCATCTGCGCTTCTCTTCCAAACGCGATGATCTCATCCGATTCGAGATCAACGGCAACGACAGAAGGCTCGGTGAGCACGATGCCCTTGCCCTTTACGTAGACAAGACAGCTCGCAGTCCCGAGGTCGATTCCTATATCCTTTCTAAGCGATAAATTCAACATCTATTAACTCCACGGCATAATACCGCTATTTTATAATTATACATATTAATTATACTATATTTAATGCAAAAAAGCAACCTTTTTCGAAAAATATATTTATTTTTCTTTCATTTTCTTCACACACGGAGTTAGATATTTGTAATAGAAAGAGCACGCTGTGTGCGTGCCCTTGATGACGAAATTATTTTCTTAATTTATCTGAATTCGCAATGCAAATGCAAACAACCGCCGAGGCTCCCGCATCAAACAAAGTCCTTGCGGCTTCGCTCACCGTTGCACCGGTTGTGACCAGATCATCGGCAAGAATTATATTCTTTCCCTTCACCGACTCGGCATTTTTGATGCAGAACATACCCTTGACGTTTTCGATTCTTTCATCAATGTGTAAATATTTTTGTGCCTTGCCGTGCTTAAGCCTTTTTATGACCGCTCGATGCGGAAACGACATTCTTTTGGCAACTGCGGCGGCGAAAAGCTCCGCCTGATCGTGACCGTCGCGAGCTATCGTCTTGCGGCTTCGCGGGATATGCACAACAAGCGTGTTATCTTTGGTATATCCGCGCGAATTGCAAACTACAGAAAGATGACGTGAAAGAATTGCCGCAAAATACGCGAAAGCAAGTCTGTCGGGAATGCGTTTGAGTCTTCGAATGATACGATTGAGCGCGGCATCCTTATCGGAGGCGTCATAAAACGCATATTTTATCAAAACGTCAAGTCCCGCCTCGCGCATTATTTGAGTAGAACAAAGGCAATCGCGGGCGTAGGCTCCGCAATCGGGACAGATCAACAAATGCGAGCGTTTCAGATCATCTTCACATTCAGAGCACAAAAGGCTTTCGCCTTTTGTTTTCATTTCACCGCACGCGATACACTTTTCGCCCGAGATCAACGCGCGAAGCCAGAGCTTTGCGCGTGTTATGGGGTACATTTTCATTTGGACGCCACCTCGCGAAGTCTTCGTGCAAGTCCCGTATAACGCAAAGCCGAACGCAGACCGCCGACCATTGTTTCAACGGTGGATTCAAATCCGACGATAATTACACGCTTTTGCGCACGCGTAACTGCTGTATAAAGCAGATTTCGAGTGCAAAGCATCGGCGGCACGCTTCCGAGAGGAAGAACGACCGTGGGATACTCGCTGCCCTGACTCTTGTGTACGGTTACACAATACGCGAGCTCAAGATCCTCAAGATCGGCAAAGTCATAAAAGACCTCTCTCGAGTCAAAGTCGATCTCAATATACTTTTCAGTGGGATTTATATCCTTTATCTTTCCTATGTCGCCGTTGAAGATGCCCATTCCGAGCTTGCCGTAACGGGTCCATTCAATCTCGTAATTGTTTCTGACCTGCATAACTCTGTCGCCCGTTCTGAAAACAGTGTCGCGGAATTTATGCTCTTTTTTGCCGCGAGCGGGCGGATTTATCGCCGCTTGCAAAACAGAATTGAGCTTGTCCGTGCCCGAATTGCCTCGTCTTGTGGGCGAAATGACCTGAATCCCATCGGGATCGCCGTATGCGCGCGGCAATCTCTCGGCGCAAAGGCTTGCAACGGTTGATGCGATCTGCGAATCTCCCTCTCGGGGCATAAAGAAGAAATCGCGGTCCTTGACGTCAAGGCGGGGCATCTCGCCGCGGTTGATAGCGTGGGCGTTTGTGACGATCAGCGACTGCTCGGCTTGTCTGAAAATTTTCGAGAGTCTTATCGAGGGCAAAGCACCGGAATCAAGAATATCGCAAAGCACGTTGCCCGCGCCAACGGATGGAAGCTGATCTGCATCACCGATAAAGACGATTCTTGCACCGGGTCTTATTGCTTTAAGAAGGGATGCCGTAAGCACGGTGTCAAGCATTGAAGCCTCGTCTATGATTATTGCATCTTCGTCAAGGTAATTATTCTCTCCGCGCTTGAAAACGAGCGGTGCGCTGTCATCGCGCTTTGAAGACTTGTCGCCCTCGCCAAAATCAACCTCGAGCAGACGGTGTACCGTCTTTGCCTCTCTACCCGTCGCCTCTGTCATTCGCTTAGCGGCGCGACCCGTGGGTGCGGCAAGCGCGACCTCGAGCCCGAGGCTTTCAAAAATATTTATGATCGCGGTGACGACCGTGGTCTTGCCCGTTCCGGGACCTCCCGTGAGCACGAGCACTCCGCTTGTCATCGCGTTAAAAATTGCCTTTTTCTGCTCATCGGCATATTCGATGCGGTTCTGCGCTTCTTCCTTACGGACAAAAGCCTCGATGTCATTGAAATCGAGAGGCGCGGAAGCACGCTTCAGCCGCCAGAGCTTTTCGGCAATGTAGCGTTCGTTTTTATACTGTAATGATTCGTAAATATAGGTATCCTCGCCAACGGTTTCGCTGAAAAGTCTGCCCTTTGTGATCAGCTTGTCTGTTTCGGATGAAACGGCGGAGGCATCAACCCCGAGAAGGCTTGCGGCAGCCTCGACTAGCTTTTCGCGCGGCAAACATGTGTGACCGTTCTGCGCGGCATTGAAAGTGAGTATATAAACTATACCCGCGCCGATTCGATCGGACGAATCGCTTGCAAGTCCAAGCTTTTGCGCCATCGCATCGGCTTTATCAAATCCGATACCGCGGACCTCCTCGCAAAGTCGGTAAGGATTATCCTTTGCGATGCTGACCGAATGCTTACCAAAGCAAGCATATATTTTCATTGTTGTTGCAGGACCGAAATACTCGCGGAAGAATGCGACCGTTGCTCTCATATCCGATTTTGACTTGAATTCCTCGGATATTTCAAGCGCGCGCTTCGGCGATATACCCGGCAGACGCGAAAGCCAATCGGGATGGTTTTCGATAACGTCAACGGTGTCCTCGCCAAATTCCGCAACTATTCTTCGTGCGGTCTTGGCGCGAATACCCTTGATCGCACCCGAGGCGAGGTATCTTTCAATATCAGCCGCCTCGGTGGGCATTTCAACTATATATTCTATAACTCTGTATTGCTTTCCGTAGCGGGCATTATTTTCCCATTTTCCGCGGGCTGTGATACGGTCGCCCTCGTCTACGTCGGGCATTATGCCAACGACATTTACAAGCTCATCCTCGTCGCTTATAACAGTAGCAACTATGTATCCGTTGTCATCGTTGCGGTAAAGAACGCCCTCGACGGTGCCCTTGAGTTCATTACTTTTTGGCATTTCCTCGGCGGATTTGCCTTTCAGGGAAAGGCTGTCGACAAAGGAATCGAAACCGCCGCCGTATTGATTTTTATTATTCATTTAGCCTTTCCTTTCTGTTTTCGTAAACCACTTTAACCTCGGGGAGCTCCATTTTTTCGATCATTTCGGCAAAATCCTCATCATCGGGCAGAAGCAGAACGACCTCACCTCGGTTGCAAACGATAGCCTTTCTTGCGTTTTCGCAAAGCTCGGCTACCTCCTTCGCGCTTTCATTTCCGCGAAGTCTGACTGCGGGACGCGGACGGGCATTTTTCGGCGTCATGTATCCGTCTGCCAGAAATTTTGCCGCACAAAAAAGCCCCCAAGCCGCGAATCCCGAAACTATTATATCCAAAACCAACATACCGCACCCCCATACAATGTCATTATACGCAGGGTGCGGATATGATGTGATTAAAGAAGTTCTGCCTTGAGAATCTCTGCAAGATCACGGCGCTCCCAAGGAGCATCGAGATCTTCTCTTCCCATATGACCGTAAGCCGCAAGCTTCGAGTAGATGGGACGGCGGAGGCCGAAGCGCTCGATGATAGCTGCGGGACGGAGGTCGAAGTGGCGGCTGAGTGCATCAGCGATCTTATCCTCGTCAACCTTTGCGGTTCCGAAGGTATCAACAAGGACAGATACGGGACGAGCTACACCGATCGCGTAAGCAACCTGAATCTCACAACGCTCTGCAAGACCTGCCGCAACAACGTTCTTTGCAAGGTATCTTGCTGCATAGCAAGCGGAACGGTCAACCTTTGTCGGGTCCTTACCCGAGAAAGCACCGCCGCCGTGACGAGCGTATCCTCCGTAAGTATCAACGATGATCTTACGTCCGGTAAGACCCGAGTCACCCATAGGACCGCCGATAACAAAGCGTCCGGTGGGGTTGACGTAGATCTTGGTATTTTCATCAAGAAGCTCTGCAGGAACGGTGGGCTTGATAACGTATTCCTCGATGTCGGCACGGATCTGCTCGAGAGTTACGGCAGCATCGTGCTGAGAGGATACGACAACGGTATCAACGCGAACGGGCTTGTCATCCTCATACTCAACGGTGACCTGGGTCTTACCGTCGGGACGGAGATACTTGAGAGTGCCGTTCTTGCGAACCTCGGTCAGCTTCTTTGCCATCTTGTGTGCAAGGGAGATGGGAAGAGGCATAAGCTCGGGAGTTTCATTGCAAGCATAGCCGAACATAAGTCCCTGGTCGCCGGCACCGGTGTCATACTGGTCGGTGATTTCGCCATTCTTTGCTTCAAAAGCCTTGTCAACGCCCATTGCGATGTCGGGGGACTGACCGTGGAGCGAAGAGATAACTGCGCAGCTGTCGCAGTCGAAGCCGTACTTAGCGCGATCGTAACCGATCTCGCGAACGGTCTCGCGCGCGATGGTCTGAAGATCTGCGTAACCATTTGTGGTAACCTCACCCATAACAACGATAAGTCCGGTGGTACAGCAAACCTCGCAAGCAACGCGGGACATGGGGTCCTGCGCGAGAAGATTGTCGAGGACAGCATCGGAGATCATATCACAGATCTTATCGGGATGTCCTTCGGTTACCGATTCGGATGTAAAAAGTCTGCGGTTCTTTTCCATTTTTCTATTCCTTTCTCAAAAAAGAGGCCTCGCGCAGACGAGACCTCTCAAACTCATCTGTCAGGATTTAGCACCTTGCTTGACAGTAGGTTGCTGCAACGTCATAGGGCCTGTCCCTCGGTTGCTCTTGATAAGAAACTTTTATTTCGATTTATTAAGCAATATATTATATCACGTTCGACAATAAATGTCAATACTTTTTCTAAAATTTATTCGCCATCCGCCTTAGATCTTATCTTTTCGCAAAGCATATTGAAGCAGAAGGATGCAGCTGCGCCGCAAACGATGCAAATAAGGTAGATAGCGACATTGCCAATTCCCGTGTTGAACGAAGGCAAAATCATCAAGGTCGTTGCAAGTACAAATCCCATTACTGCGTGTGACGCGAGCGAATGGTATTTATCGAAGACCAGCTTCATCAGCTTTGAGAAAAGCAAGAGTGTTGCAAGCATAGCGATTCCGAGCGGAATAAGCACACCGAAATCGAGGTGCGAAATGCCGTGGGACATCTGCTCGTAGATTCCGAAGAAAAGCAGCAGCGTTGACGAGCTGAAGCCGGGAACGATGAAGCTGAGCCCCCAAAGCAGACCGCAGATGAGCCATCCGACGAAATTCGGCTCGATAGTCAGCTGCAATACGTTCTTAAAGAGGTAGAATACCACGGAAATGGCAATAAAGCTGATGACGAGAGAAATAATTGAAAATTTGTTTCTCTTCTCTTTTCCCGCATCGTGCCAAAGCTCGGGGATAGTTCCGGCAATGAGTCCGACAAAAACACAAAGGACAACAGCTTCGTTCCATTGAAGTAGCTTTTCTGTTATTCCCGCAAAGCCGACAAATCCAAGCACTCCGCCTATTCCGACGAACACGAGCATTTTAAAGTGTTTTTTGATGCCTTTGAAGGGATTCGAGAGCACTTCAAGTATTTGGTCATAAATTCCGAAAGCGTAACAAAGCGTTCCGCCGCTGACTCCGGGCAGGATCGCACCAAGACCGACAATAAAGCCTTGAACGATCCAAAGTATTGCTTTAAGTATAAAATTCTTCTTCATCTTTGATTTTCCTTTTGTTGATGACACTATTATACATCAAGTCAAGATAAAATTCAACATTATCTTGTAAACAAAACCGACCGAATTAATCGGTCGGTAATATATTACTCTGCGAAATGTCCGCCGAGTCCGAAGATCATATAAATGATCGAAGCGGAAATAAGCACGATCGCGACAAGTATAAATACAAGTGAGCGAACACTCCAAAAAGACTGCTTCGTTCCAACCGAATTTTCGGACTTTGGCAAAAGTCTTGCGGCGCGAAGAGCGGTTATCAGAGGTTTATAGAGAGCGAGAACAACTCCCGCGTTAAGTACTGCTTTAGTAAGATTGAAGGGGAAAAGGAGCGTGGGAATCAGATCGATCACCTGCGCAAGCTCCACCTTCATATATATTGGTGTAATGAGAAGGTTGCAAAGCATCATTACGGTTACGGTTGAAACAACCGCGGATGAAAGCGAAATTGCAACTCCCGAGATATTTCTGCGCTTAGAGTAAATATAGCCTGCGACAATCGAGAAAGTTGCGGTTGAAGCAAAGTCCATCAGCCAACCCCAAAATCCGGTATCACCAACCGTTATCTGTTCGATGGTGGCTACAAGAAAGGAAATGATCGCGCCCGAGGCAGGACCAAAGATCATTGCCGCAATGCCAACGATAGCATCCTTGGCATCAAAAGTAAGAAACGAAACGTTGATTCTAAATGTGAATGTCACGGCATAGGCAAGCGCGGTGAAAACCGCAAGCAAAGTCATTTTGCGTATGCCAAATCTGTCTTTTCTTTGCATAAAAAAATCCTCCATTAATTTAATGGAGAGAAGGTATATAGCACAAAGGCAAAGATATCTTCTCCCATCCAGACTTTACTGTCGGTCAGGGAATTTCACCCTGTCGGCACTATGCTTTTACATAATGTTCGCGGACTTTACCGCCGGTACGGAATTTCACCGTCCCCAAAGATATTATTATTTTATTCATTTGCAAAGATCGGATGCACCGGAGTGCATCCGATCTTTTTATAAATCGAATTATTAAGTTAATTTAATAATT
>JAGBRZ010000060.1 GCA_017632155.1 Clostridia bacterium | reverse complement strand
GGTTTTTTACTACGTTGAGCATATTCTTGAGGTCTGCGACGCTCTCTTTGATCTGCATGAAGATTTTCTTGCCAAAGAGGAGCGTGACAACGGATAAAAGCGCAAGAGCGCCCGTGCGCAGACCGCCAAACAAATCGAGAATTTGCAAGAGAACTGTCGCCGTTTCGACAAGACCCTTCTTGAACTCAAGCCATCCCTGCTCGTCGTTTGCAAGTTTTTCCCACTCCGCCTTTAAGGTGTTGACCTTTGCGGTGTAGGTGTCCATATATTGCAGATTTTCCTTCTGCGAGTAGCCCTCGACATCGGAAATAGTTTCAAGCGCTTCTTCTACCGCGTCAAAGTTGTTCATCAACGCGATGAAGTAGTTCTTGCGGTAAGTTCCGGCGGTGTCGTACACGCCCGTCATACTGTCGTAGATTTCTCCGAGTTCTTCGCCGAGTTCCTGCTCGAGCGTTTGCCCCTCGGCGCTTTCGGCGTACTCCGCAAGCAGATCGCCCTGCTCTTTGGTAAGGTGTTTCAGTTCGTTGGATAACTGACCCCAAACGTCGAGGATAGATACCGCGCCCTTGCGGTATTCTTCTACAAGCGACGACATATCGGGCGAGAGCGCTGCATACATATCAAGCGCTTTGCCTTTCGTAGTATACGCAAGCAGAGATTTCATCGCCGTACCGAGTTGCTGCCCCGATACGCCAGTAGCGCCCGAAATCGCCGTAATCAAAGCGACCGTCTGCTCAAGGTCGAGGTTTGCCGCCTTTGCATACGAACCAGTTTTCTGCAACGCGAGAAGCAGTTTCTGCGTTGTCACGGGCGCGTTATCAGCAGTCTTGTTCAGTACGTCAATGATATACTCAAGATCGGTTGCCGCATAGCCGTACTGCGCCATAATCGCAATAAGACCCTGCGAGCTTTCTTCTGCGGTCAATTCCGCGACGTTCAGCGCAAGCACCGCGCTTTCAGTCGCTTCCAACGTTTCCGTCCACGACAGACCGCTCTTCGCAAAGTTCTGCGCGATCTCCCATACGTTCTCAATCTGCTGACCGTAGTTGATGGCAATATCGTACAGTTCGTTTGCGATTTCCCCCGCGCCGATGTCCTCGTTCAAGACGCGGCGGATCTCGATAACGGCATCTTCTGTCTTTTGCAACGTTTCGTTGACGCTCTGAAACGCCTCGCGCAGTTTGTAGATCGGCTTCATTATGAGCGAAGCCGCGTTCTGATACTCAAGGAACGACTGCGCAAGTTCAAGGATAGAACGACTGTACTTTTTGTATTCAGTCGTAGAGTTTTTCGCTTCTTGCGCGCTCTTTTTAGTCTGTTCGGAAGTTTTCTTCGTCGTCTGTGCAAGTTTTTCACTCTGCACTTCGGTTTTTCTCATCGCCTCTTCGTGGCGGTGTTCTTCCTGCGTAGACTTTATTATCAGTTCGTTGTGCTTTTGCTGTACTTCCGCGCCAGTTTTATATGCGGCTGTCGTCGCCTTGTACTGATCAAGGCGCAGTTTTTCCGCTTGCGTGTTGGCTTTAGTTGCGTCGATTGACGCTTTGG
>JAGBRZ010000059.1 GCA_017632155.1 Clostridia bacterium | reverse complement strand
CGCCCCTTGTAAATGGGGGGCGGCACGAGATCCTTCGGCGCCAAGCGGCCTGCGGGCGCGCCTCAGGATGACATCGTAAGCAATGAAGGGGGGTGCGCCCCCATCACCCCCGCTTGCAAGTGCGAACACATCTTCCTAAATTTTGACTTCGCATATTCTGTTAATCTGCCCCTCGGCGCACGCGCCGAGGGGCAGGAATATGAAAGAGGTTATTCGGTTACAAAGTCATCTTCACGCTCGGGCAAAAGAGCAACTCCCGTTCCGTGATCATCGCAGGAAGAAATTGAAATTTCGCCATCGGATGGAATCTGCATTATTTCGGGAATCGTCAGCGTGGTCATAGCGCACATAACACATTCATATCCCAATCCATAAGGTATCCAACTATGCGCAACCGGATAAATTGTATTGCAATCTCTGCAAAGAACATTGTGAGTGCTCAAACTGCTTGTTTGCATAATAGCTATCGGTCTATGTGGTTCAAAGTAAGAATAGCAGCCGCATGAACAACTGACATAATGACCTGTTTCATCATTTCCGCCATATTCTGGTGCACCATTGCATTCTATTGTATAATCGCATGTTCGACATTTTATTATACTCGAATCATTTTCGGTACTGTATACATACATAGCATGGTCTTCATAATATGACAATTCGCAACTGTAACAAACGACCTTATGTTTTTGTGACAAATAGTTTTGCGGATATGCATCGACGTACATATAGTGCTCTGTGTGATTTGTTAATTTATCTAATGCCTTATAAGCATTCAATCTTCCCATACTAACGCATTCATATGTTTCATTTGAATCAACACTATTCAAAATAATTGATTTTAATTGTTCATTAGTAAGTTCAGGATTAAGTGACAACAAAAGTGCCGCAACTCCAGTTACATATGGAGCCGCAAAAGATGTACCTGATCCTTTATGATAACCTTCATAAATATGTTCAGTGCCAGTTGTTGAACAAGTTTGGTCTAAACACATGCTTCTAGGGAAACAACCAATGATACTCTCACCGGGAGCATATATATCTGTAGTTAAACGCCCATAATTGGACATATCCCAAATGAGGTCATTAGAGTTCGAAGCCACCACAGTAATCATATTATCCAATGTAAACTGTGCTGGTTTTATACTATCAGTTTTAGTATCAAGATATTCATTATTATTACCAGCTGTGCAAACAAACAAGCCCGGAAAAGATGAAATAGCACTACTAAATATTGCGTCAGAATCACTATAGTCTTCATAATATATATTAGGATTATTAAAACCAATTCCTGAACCAATCGCAAATGAATTACTATAATTTATAATATCTGCACCTATTGATTGTGCATAAGAAATAGCTTGTAATGTATCAGACAAATACCCCTCACCATTGCGTGTTACTTTCAACGATACGATCTTAACATCGCCGCAAACACCCGAAATACCAATATAATTGTTGGAGTTCGCAGCAATAATACCCGCTACCATCGTTCCATGTCCATCATCATCATTAGGCAAGGAGGCTGACACATCAGCATCGTTTTCATCAATATTGTCTCGATCTTTAGTAAAATCCCTACAATAACTAGTCAAAACTTTACCTTGCAAATCAGGATGTGTTGTATCAATGCCAGTATCTAAAATTGCAACAATAATATCAGAAGCGTTTTTGTTTATTTCCCAAGCTTGGGGTAATTGAATTTTTGAAATCGCCCATTGATGATGTACAAATGTGTCGTTTGTTATTGGCTCACTTGCTGATGTTTTTTGACATTTATAATCGGGTCCAGCATATATCACGCCGTCCATCTTTTTTATTTCCTTTATCGCATTATTAAGATTGACGATGCCTCCATTGTTTAACTCTACACATAACACTTTGTTATATGATGATATATTAAAATCAATGCTTTGTGAAGTCGTTGACTTAGTCATCGTATCTTTTCTTTGTACGGTTAGTTTTGCCAATTCAGTAACCGATTCAGTAACATTTTTTACTGACTTAACCCCAATATGTGCAAAATCTGAAATAGTATGATCAATAAAACTCATACTAGTTTGATTATCAAACATCACTATTATTCTATTATCTGATATTGTGTTTTTTAGAGTATCCAAATTTACTGAATCCATACTCGCGTTATCATTAGTCAAAGCAGCGGTATTAAACGAGCCCAGAAGAGAGATTAATAAAGTCATCATCAAAACTACAGACAAAAACTTTAATGAAATGCTGTTTTGCACACTTACTTTATTGTTGTTTTTCATATTACGTTTCCTTTCTTTTCGTAACTTATTTTTTGTAAATATAAAATAAATTTTGTTAATTCAGTGTGTTTATTGTCATATGTTTTTTGTATTCTTCATCTTCGAGAAATTCATCGATCATATAAGGAAAATACATTGTATGATAATTTTTGATTGTTTTGATGTCGTCATAAGACAGAATACCTTTGGTATATGCATATGAAAGTGAGAATATTTCACCGTCATAATAAACGTATATCCGCGTGCCGGAGCCAACATTATCAAAAGAATACGGGTGGTTTACAGGGTTGTATCGGTAAAGGAAATTGATATCTTCAACGGTCTCATAATAATAATCATCAAAACTGAAATTGTACGTGACTTCAGGGGATTTGTATTTGAAAACATAAGCACCGTTGTAAGAGCCGTAATAATCGGTAATATAAGCTTCGTATGTTTTGAACTCGGTGTTATGAAACTTCGGCATATGCTCCTTCAAAGCTTCAAGTATCTTTTTCTCGATTCTTTGGTTCAATTTCAGTTCCGGCATTTGCGGTACTGTCAACTTGATTCTTTCTTCGGTGTCTCGAGTTATTTGGTAATAATCAAGCATCTCATATGATTTGTCAAAAATTTTGCACAGATCAAGATAGGATATATTGCCGCTTTCGTAAAGCTCGCTCAAGGTAATAAAGCTTCCATCTTTATAAGCAAATGATTCAACTGTATATAGACCTAGATTGGCAGTATAGCAAAATTGTTCATAACCGGTTATTTTATTGCTCAGATCGTAAGCTATAATAGAATAACCGTTGTATGTGCCAAGATATCGTGCGTGATTTTGAAATTTGACAGCATCTAGATCCTTAAACAGTACCTCGTCCTTGCCGCGAAATTCTTTCCAAGCTGTGTTGATTTCGTCAATAAACTCGGGTATAAATCTGCTGTAATCGACATTTGCAAGACAGAGATCTATCTTTATTTCAGAATATTCAACCTCCCCCCAACCTGCGGCGAAGGAGCTGATTATTTCGGGCAAATGAGTGAACAATGGCGTTGCAAGTGCAAGCACAAGCAGGCAAGCTACAAAGCCAAGGTAGTGCTTCCAATGCTTTTTGATCGACTGCCCCGCCGTCTGCGCGAGGGGGCGGGCACTCTCTGCGTATGCCCGCATTTTGTAGAGCGCGGCGCTTGCGATATATTCATCGTCAATATAGTCAAGCGCTTCGATAAGGCGTCTGTCCTTCATCATAATTACTCGGTTCATACCATTATTCCCTCCTTTGCAAGCTCTTCTGCGAGCTTTTTCTTGAGTCTCGGAATCAGCGACCTTATCAGGCTTTCCGAAACTCCCATACTTTTGCTGATAGCCGGCACCGTGTCGCCGTACCAGAAGCGGAGCACGAAAATGTCTCGGTCGCGCTTCGGCAGTCCCGCGAGAAAGGCATTGATAATCTCGCCTATCCGCTTCGATTCGTATTCCTCGGCTATCGTTCTTCCGTCCTCGAGTATCTCGAGCAGTTCGTCTCCCGCCGCGTTGTAATTCGCGCGCCGCTTCCAAGCCATATTGTCGCGCGAGCGTTTCAGCGCGATATTCTTCACCAGCCTTGCTATGTAGGCGCGGAAGTTCTTCGGCTTTTCGGGCGGAATGCTTCTCCACACGGCAAGGAATGCATCGTTGACGCATTCTTCCCTGTCCTCATCCGATTCAAGGATGCTGTCCGCAACCGACCGGCAAAGTCCTCGATACTTCGCCTCCGCCTCGTGCAGACCCTTTTCGTCATTGTTATAGATCAATTCTACAATTCTTTCGTCTTTCAAGAGTTTCAAACCTCCCTTCACCTATTAAGTACCCAAAATATGGCGAATCATCGCAAGTATTTTTCGTTTTTGTATGATTGCACAAAAACACCCATCCGCTTTTGTGCAATCATACGAAAACAAATCTTTTCAAGAAAACCGTTGCGGGTTTCGCAACGGTTTTCTTATTAAATTTAATAACTGCCTTCTGTATCGCCGTCAACTGCATCGGCTGTTTTTGCCTTTGAGGATGCAATCTTTTCCTTGAGAAGATTGTAGTAAAGTTCCTCGTCGATGGGAAGATCAACTTCCTTATTGAGCCAATCCGAAAGGTGCATAGCGTTCGAAAGCATAAGTCCGTTTATGCCCTCGCGTCCGTCTGCAACGAGCTTGCCGCCGTTCAGAATTGCGTCTGCAAAAGCGTTAAGAACGCCAACGTGCTGGGTGTTCTCGCCCTCAAGCTCGGGGATCTCCTCGATGATCTCGGGTCTGCCGAAGACCTTCTTGGTGGTCTTGGAATACTCGGGCTCCCAAGGATTGAGACGGTAAAGCTTGAGCGATGTCTTGTCGCAGACAAGAGTACCGCCATCGCAAACGATCTCAAAGCGGTTCGTGCCGGGGCAGTCGCCTGTCGAGGTAATGAAGGTGCCCGTTGCGCCGTTTGCGTACTCGCACCAGCAGCTTACGTCGTCCTCAACCTCGATATTGTGCCACTTGCCGTACTTCATTTTTGCGTGGACCTTTACGGGAAGACCGCAGATCCACTGCCAGAGGTCGAGCTGATGGGGGCACTGATTGAGAAGAACGCCGCCGCCCTCTCCGCTCCAGGTTGCGCGCCAATCACCGGAATCATAGTAATACTGCGAGCGGTACCACTCGGTGATGAGCCAGCTTGTTCTTCTGATCTGACCGAGCTCACCCGAAGCAATGATGTCGTGCATCTTGCGGTAAACGGGATTGGTTCTCTGATTGAACATCATACCGAAGTAAAGCTCGGGATGCTTATCTGCCTCTGCGATCATCTCGCGCACCTGAAGTGTATAAACGCCCGCGGGCTTCTCGCACATAACGTGAAGACCGTGCTTGAACGCCTCGATTGCAAAATAGGGGTGGAAATAGTGAGGAACTGCGATAAGGATCGCATCAACAAGACCCGATGCGATCAGCTCGTCACCCTCGTTGAAGATCACGGGCATATCTGCCTCATAAGTTTCTGCCTTTACCTTGGGGAAGTTCTCAACGACCCACTCGCGGCGAACCTCACGGCGGTCTGCAACAGCGGTAATAACGATATTGGGGCACTTGCCTCCAACAACGTTTTTGAAGTGTGTCGAGCCGATGTTACCGACTCCGATAATACCTAATCTAAGCTTGCTCATTCCAGTCCGATTCCTTTCAGATAATCATAGCTCTTTTTCATACAAACGAAGGGATCCTCGTCATAGCAGCGATCCTGCTCGACGAAAACGTATTTTGTTCCGCCCGCCTCGGCAGCGCGTGCCGCAGCGATGTGGTTGATGTTACCCGAGCCGACGGGTGCCATGCGTACCGCGTTATCGATCGCATCGTAAACCATATCCTTGAAGTGGATGGTATCAATGCGTCCCGCGAGCTTTGTAAGCCACTGTGCGGGGTCGCCTCCGCCCGCCTGAACCCAGTAGGTATCAACAGTGAAGCCGTATGCGGGAGTATCGAAACGGTCAGCCATATCCTCAAGAAGAACCTTGCCGTTCGGGAGCTTTACGAACTCCATATTGTGGTTGTGATACATAAATTTCAGACCTGCCGCCGCGATCTTTTCAACCGCTGGAGCGATCTCCTTGCAATACTGATCGTATACCTCGAGGCTGCAATTTGCCTTTTTGAAATTGGGCATAGAGCCGAGTCCGACGTAGCCCGCGCCATATGTGATGTGCTCCTCGATGACCTTATCGGTCTCCTCGACGATGCGCTTATACGCGGTGTGGGTAAGGGGAGCAACAAGTCCGCAATCCTTCAAAAGATCGCGCATCCAAGCCGCGTCAAAATCGCAAACGCCCGAAAGCTGAACCGCCTTGTAGCCGATTTCCGCCATACGGCGAATGGTGTTTTCAAGATCCTCGGTTGTCTTGCAATAATCTCTCAGAGTGTAAAGCTGTGCACCTGCAATCATTTTTCTTTCCTCCGTTATATCTTTTCAATAAGATTCTTGAGTGTATTTACCGCAAAGTCGAACGCCTCGCGGTTGCTCTTGAACGACGAGCCTACGTGCGCGGTATCTCCGCCCTCGAGCGCCGCAAGTCCGACAAAGGATTTGAGATGCGGCTCAAGGGTCAGAACCTTGATGCCCGATTCATAAAATCTCGGCAACAGCTCAGGGAGATGTCCGATTCCCGCGCCGGGAGGCACAACCTTTCCGTCCTCTTTTGCATCCTTGATATGAGCATATTTGATATAAGGCTTCAAAAGCTCCCAAGCAACAAGAGTGTCCTCCTCGCACTGCACGAAGTTTGCGGGATCGAAAACGCCCTTGAAAGCGGGCAGAGCCGCGTGGAGCTTATAGCAACGCTCGGCGATGTCGCCGTAGATTCCCTTTTCGTTTTCGTGGCAAAGATCGACGCCCGAGCCCTTCGCCGCGCTGATCATATCGTCAAGGCGGCGGCAGATCTCGTCAAAGCAAGCGGCTGACGAATCGGTCTTATAAAAGCTGAACATTCGGATATTTTCCGCGCCGCAGATATTGGCGGTTTCAAGAACTCTCTTGAAGCGGTCAAGCTCATCCTGCGCGGGAGAGGTTATATCGACCTTTCCGATGGGAGAGCCGATCGACCAGACCGCGATGCCCTCGCCGTCGAGTCTTTTCTTGAGTTCCTTCGCCTCGTCGGCAGTTATATCGGCAACGTTTTTGCCGTCAATGCCGCGAAGCTCGATAAGATTCATTGAATTTCCCTGCAAAGCCGCGATCTGACCCGAAATCATCTTGTCAGCTTCGTCGGCAAATGCACAAAGTTTGAATTTTTCCATTTTGCACCTCATAAAAGGTTATATTTGATGTAATTATACCACACATTAAATCCAAATTCAAGTATAATTCAAAAATGAAAAAAGTTTTTGCAAAAAATTGCTCAAAGACTTGAAAAAAAGGTGAAAATGTAGTATTATTATATAAGTAAAATTATCTTAATTGAAAGGCACCGCTATGAAATTCAAAACAGAACTGCACTGCCACTCGGCACCCGTTTCGGCTTGCGCCAAGGCATATCCCGAGGAGATCGTGCAGGCATACGTCGAGCACGGTTACCACTCGCTCGTGCTCACCAATCACTTCTCACGCTTCACATTCAAAAACAAACGAATGGGCGACCTCTCCGCCCTCCCTTGGCAGGAAAAGGTCGATTACTATATGAAGGGCTACCACGAGCTGAAAGAAGCGGCAGAAGGAAAGCTCAACATCCTCTTCGGCTGCGAGCTTCGCTCTAACATTGACGAAAATGACTACCTCATCTACGGTCTTGACGAGGATTTCCTTCGCCGCATGACCGATTTTTACGATATGCAGACCAAGGACGTTTCTGCCGCTATCCGCGAGGCGGGATTCCTGTTTTTGCAGGCGCATCCCTTCCGCGATGCTATGCAGATGGTCAACCCCATGTATCTTGACGGCATCGAGGTGTTCAACGGCAACCCCTCGCAGGACAGCCGCAACGACATCGCACGCATTTGGGCGGAGCGTTTCGGGCTCATCGGCACCTCGGGCAGCGACTACCACCGCACAGTTGAAGGCTGCTTTGCGGGCGGTATTCTGACCGACGAGCCCATCACCTCGAACGAACAGCTTCTCGAAATTCTCCGTTCGGGCAATTTTGAGATGATCAAGGATAACGATAAACCGCAATAAGGAGAACTAAAATGGAACTTCTTTTTCTCGGCACGGGCGCGGCTGACTGGTCGCCCAAGCATAAAGGCGGCAAGCTTTACCGCCGTCTTTCCTCGGCGCTTGTAAACGACGATCTTCTTATCGATCCGGGTCCCTGCATCTACGATCTTGCAGAGGAGATCGGCAACCCCGATCTTTTCAAGAATGTCAAGAACGTCATTCTCACCCACTCGCATTCGGATCACTTCAACGCGCAGACACTTCTCCGCATCACCCGTGAATCAAACCACCGCGTATGCTTCTGGGCGCAGAAGGCGGCTTACGAAAAGCTCCTCGCGGGCGCGAAAAAGGGTGAGGATCTCCCCTTCTATCACCCGATGGATCCCTACAAAGCAGAAAAGGTAGGCGACTATGAGGTCATCCCTTGCTACGCCAACCACGGTGATCTGCCCGAGGGTGAGATCCCTCTCAACTACATTGTCAAAGACGGTGAGAGAAGCTTCTTCTACGGCACTGACAGCGGCTGGCTGATCTATCCGACCTATCAGATGATCAAAAAGGTCAAGCCGAACGCGCTCATTTTCGAATGCACCACGGGCTATGCCCCCGGCGACGAGCGCATCTTCGGCCACACCAACATCGCAATGATTGGCATTATGATGGAATCCATCGTCGCGCAAAAGGCAACCGCAGAGGATTGCAAATTCTACGCCACCCATATGGCGCGCACTCTCCACGGCTCACACGAGGACACAACAGAAAGACTCGCGCCATTTGGCGTAACACCCGCATTTGACGGACTTAAGATCCAAGTGTAAAACTCCGTTTTACACTTGATTTACGCGCGCTTATCGCCGCTTGCCAAAATCTTTGATTTTGGCAGCTCCCCTCGGCGCGCGGACTCGCACAGCTCGTCTTATAGGTGTTTTTTCGTCGGCAAAGCCACCGAAAAAACGATTATTTATTATTTATCAGAAATTTAATTCAAGGAGTACATACCAATGATCAGAGTAACTATCTGGAACGAATTCAGACACGAAAAGACCAACGAGACCTGTAAGGCTATCTATCCGAACGGTCTGCACGCCACTATCGGCGAATTTCTTTCTAAGAACGATGACATCGAAGTAACTCTTGCCGCCCTCGACGATCCCGATCAGGGACTTCCGGACGAGGTGCTTAACAATACCGATGTTCTCATCTGGTGGGGACACATGGCTCACGGTGAGGTAAACGACGCTCTCGTAACCAAGATCCAGCGCCGCGTTTATATGGGCAAGATGGGCTTCATCGCACTCCATTCCGCGCACCACTCCAAGCCCTTCCGCGCGATCGTCGGTACAATGGGCAACCTCACCTGGGGACGCGAGCAGAGAGAGATCATGTGGAATATGCTCCCCACTCATCCCATCGCAGCGGGCATTCCCGACAAGTTCTTCATCGAATCCGAGGAGCTTTACGCAGAGCCCTTCTTCGTTCCCCAGCCCACCGAGCTCATCTTCGGCGGTTGGTATGAGGACGGCTACATCTTCCGTTCGGGTATGACCTACCTCCGCGACGCGGGCAAGATCTTCTACTTCCAGCCCGGCCACGAGACCTGCCCCTCCTTCCATAACCCCTACGTTCAGCGCATCATCACCAACGCCGTTTACTGGGCAGCGCCCATCACCCCCGGCTACGAATACAAGGACCATTGCCCACACCACGTTGATAACTACGAAGAACTCGTAGCGGCAGGCAAAGCAAAGAGCAACCTCACCCCCAGCGTGTTCAAGCAGCTCGGATTTGAGAAATAAGACATAATAAGACAGGGATGCCTCATTTCACTTAATGAAGCATCCCTTTTTGTTTAGCAGGATTTAAAGTTGTATATCGGTTTTATTATCTCATCTACCGAAACGCTGTCGCCGAGGAATTCGAGGATCCTTTCGGGCGCTTTGTATGCCATGGGGCATTCGTCGAGAGAGCCTATCTGCGCGGTGGTCGTATAGATACCGGTCATTTCATTTTGAAATTCTTCAACTGTAAAGGCATACTTTGCCTCGGTACGGTTGCAGGCTCTTCCCGCTCCGTGCGGTGCGGAAAAATTCCAATCGGGATTTCCGAGTCCCGTACCGAGCAATGCTCCGTCACGCATATTCAGCGGTATGATTACTCGCTCACCCATACGCGCGGATATCGCACCCTTGCGCAGTATCATTCGCTCGGTGTCGATGTAGTTGTGGATGCAAGAAAATCGATCACGGACGGTGAATTCCATAGCTTCGCATATCAATCCCGACATAGTTCTTCTGTTGATATCGGCAAAGGCTGTCACAATGCCGAGATCGTGCAAATACTGCTCGAAAAGCTCGCCTTCAAGAATAGCTTCTTCGCGCTTCACCTTCGGCTGATCGTTCTTGATCTCGCGCTTTGAGGCGCGGAAGTATTCATCGTCCCTGCTTTCATAGTAACTGCGCTTCGTCTTCTTACGCTCCTTTTTACATTGATAGCGGTACGCCTGATCAATATAATAAAGTGCAACGTCGCTTCCGAGCTGTCTTGACCCCGAATGAATAACAAGCATCAACTCACCGCTTTCAAGGCGGTCTATCTCAATAAAATGATTACCTCCGCCCAGAGTACCGAGACTCCGCATCGCGCGGGTTTTGTCAACACGTTCTTTGCAGTAAAGCTCACCGAGGTCAAACTCAGCTTTCGGCGTATCATGAATTTTTGCACCGCACGGAATGAGCTTGTGTATCACCTCATCAAGCCGCTCAAGGTCAATATTCCTCTCACCGAGCAACACCGCCTCCATGCCGCAACCAATATCAACTCCGACAAGTGCGGGACTGACGCGTCCCGAGATAGTCATAGTCGTGCCGACCGCTACGTTTCTGCCCGAATGAGTATCGGGCATTATGCGAATCTTCGAGTCGGCATACGCCTCCTCTCGAAGAAGCGAGGATATCTGTGTTTTTGTCTGTTTATCGATCTTATCCGCAAATATAAGAGCGGAATTCCGTTTTCCTTTCAGTTCGATCATTATATCTCCTATTTAATTTGTATTTGGTTGGTGTTTTAGAAAAAGTAAATAATGCAGACATAATAATCAACTCCTTTTCGGTTTTATTAATTATAGTATATCATAAATGAATAGACTTGTCAACAAGAAAGATAAAGCCGTTTGTATATTTATTATATCACATTTCTATTTACAAAACAAACAATATATGATACAATATAATATAAATATTAATCTCAAGCTGGTGAAAAAATGAAAGAGATCCTATCAGTAGAAAATATGCGTCAAAGTGACGCGCACACTATTGCCACAGAAGTGCCGAGCCCCCTGCTTATGTACCGCGCGGGCAAGGCTGTTGCCGATTCGGTAAAGTGGCGCGCGCCCGTGGGCATCGTTTGCGGTGTCGGCAACAACGCGGGCGACGGTTACGTTATCGCGCTTGAGCTTAAAAAGCGAGGCATCGAATGCACTCTCCTTCTCCTCGAAGAACGCTTCTCGCCCGACGGCAGATTCTATTTCGACAAATGCATCGGGGAAAATATTCCTTATGAAATATGCACGGACAGCACCGATCTTTCGCGCTTTTCCACCCTCGTTGACTGCATTTTCGGCACGGGCTTCAAGGGTGAGGCACGCGGACTTGCGAAAACGGTTATCGAAAAGTATAACTCTTCCTCAGCCTACAAGGTTTCCGTGGACATCAACAGCGGCATGAACGGCGACACGGGAATGGGCGAAACCATCGCGCTTTCCGACCTCACCTGCTCGATCGGCTCGTTCAAGCCGGGGCATTTCCTGAACAAAGCAAAGGACGTCATGAGGGATAAAATCAACCTCGACATCGGCATAAAGCCTATCGATAAATCCTATTATCTCTACGAGCCGTCATCTCTGCCCGAACGAAAGAACTTTTCAAATAAATCAACCTACGGCTACGTCGCCCTCATCGGCGGCTCGAAGAAATACAGCGGAGCGATCCGCCTTGCCGCTATGGCAAATGCCGCAATGCGCGCGGGCGCGGGCGTTGCTATGCTTGCCGTTCCCGATTCCATCTCGCCTTATATCATCCCGAATATCCTTGAAGCTACCCTCTATCCCCTCTCCGACAATGGCGGAGAGATAGTTTATAGCGAATCCGAGCTCTCCGCACTTGCTTCGAGAGTGAAAACCATCGCCTTCGGAATTGGAATCGGACTTTCGGGCGAAACCGAAAAATCACTTTCCTACCTTCTTAATAATTATAAGGGCAGACTCATCATAGATGCCGACGGACTTACCGCCCTCTCGCACCTCGGCTCGGATGCGATCAAAAATACGGCTTGTGAGCTCATTCTGACCCCACACAATATGGAATTTTCTCGCATCAGCGGACTTCCTATCGCCGAGATCCTCGCCGCGCCCATTGATCACGCCAAGAAATTCGCCCAAGATCACAGATGCACGCTTCTGCTTAAAGGTCCTTCCACCATCGTAACCGACGGAGAAACGGTCTACGTCATCGACCGAGGATGCGCGGGAATGGCAACGGCGGGAAGCGGTGACGTCCTTTCGGGTATCCTTGCCGCAACGGCAGCATATATAGATTCGCCGCTCGAAGCGACCGCCCTCGCCGCATATATCAACGGTGCGGCGGGTGAGCTTGCGGAATCGAAGACCAATCCGATCAGCATGACGGCGGGCGATACCGTCAGCGCGATCCCGAAGATAATATCCTCAATTTTGGCATAAAATAAAAAAATTCTTATCTTTTTTCAAAAACCTTGCAATAAAAATGCTTTTTTCTGCATTTACTATATGAAAGCACATAGAAAGGGGCAAACGAATGAACCTCGACGCCGCTGTCGGAACTCACATAGCAGTTTCCGAAAAAGATGAACTCGATATAGCGCTCAAGGGCACACTTGCGGGAGACACCGACGCAATGGCAGAGCTTTACAGGCTTACGCGCGTAGCCGTTTACAGCTTTGCATTCTCGATAGTCAAAAGCCATCACGATGCCGAGGACATCGCCCACGACACCTATCTGTCGCTTTTTGGCTCCCATAAGCACTATATAAGCCACGGTAAGGCGATGGCATATATTTTGACGGCAACCAAAAACCACGCTCTTATGAAGCTTCGTCACAGAAAAAGGTTAACCGACTTTCCCGAGGATTACGACCGCACTCCCGACGATAGCGACGGAGTAAGCGCAGAAGAAAAGCTGCTTATTCGCCAATGCCTTGACAAGCTTTCGGACAGCGAAAGGCAGATCGTCGTGCTTCACGCAGTTTCGGGACTCAAGCATAAGGAGATCGCATCCCTTATGTCCCTCCCACTTTCAACTGTGCTATCAAAATATTCAAGAGCGATCAAAAAATTGCAAGCACAAATGAACTGAAAGGAGAATTGCAATGGATCAGAATCAAAACAACCGTGTGGAGAAAAAGCTCGCGCAGGCATTTGATGCGCAAGCCCCCGACTGCCTGGATGCAATTCTCGCAGATTGCAGAAAGAAGATAGGTAAGAAAACACAAATGAAAAAAACATTCACCAAAAGGCTTACAGCCATCGCCGCGGCATTTGCGATCCTGCTCGGCGCAATATTTGCAGTACAACTGTTAACCGACCCCGCGCTCACAACCGTAGCGATAGACGTCAACCCCTCCATCGAGCTGAATTTCGATAAACACGAAAAGGTCGTCTCCGCCTCCGCCCTCAACAGCGATGCGGAAAAGATCCTCTATGAGCTTGAGCTTCAAGGCAAAAAGCTTGAGGATGCCGTGACACTGATAGTCGAATCAATGATCGATAAGGGCTTTATCTCCGAAATTTCAAATTCCATCCTCGTCAGCGTAGATGGTGACGGCCAAAAGAGCAATGAACTCCGCGACAAGATTGCCGCGACGGTCAAAAACATTCTCGATAACGGAAACATCGAAAGCTCGATCCTGAGCCAGAGCCACAACCCCGATAATGAAATCAAGGGTCTTTCCGAAAAATACAATATTTCAACCGGCAAGGCGGCTCTCATATATAAGATAGCCGTTGCAGACGGAACTCACCTTTTCGAGGAATTGGCTTTGCTTTCCGTAAACGAGCTCAACATCCTTCTTGAAAAGCTTGAAGGGAAATATGAGGCTCTGAATAAGCAGGGCGCGGCAAGCCGCATAGCTTACATTGACAAGGAAACCGCCGTTGCCTCCGCACTCGCAGACCTCGGCGCAACCGATACCGATGCCAACGTAACCGAAGTCGAGCTTGACTACGAGCACGGTATGATGGTCTATGAAATCGAGATTCGCTTTGGCGGCGATGAATACGATTACGAGATCGATGCCATAACCGGAAACGTCATCCGCGTTGAGGCTGATTCCAATAAGAACGTGGGAAGCCTGCCTCCCCGCGCTGACATCATCACCGAGGCAGAAGCAAAGATAGCGGCTCTCAAGAATGCACGCGTAAGTGCCGACTTAGTTCTCTCATTCCGCACCAAACTCGACCTTGACGACGGATCCTACCACTATGACGTAGAATTCAAGACCGCGGACGCAAAATACGAATATGAGGTAGACGCCGAAAGCGGCAAGATCCTCGACAAGGAAATGAAATTCCTCAATAGCGGTAATACCGAAAGCACGGGCGAGAGCACGTCCTCTCCCTCCCTCACCGTAACGAAGGAGGACGCTATCGCCATCGCACTCAAACACGCGGGCGTTTCAGAGCAGGACGCAAAGAAAATTGAAGTCGAGCTTGACAATGAGCGCGAAGTCACCTTCTACGAGGTGGAATTCAAGGCAGGCGGGTACGAATATGAATATAAGATCTCTGCCGAAGACCTCAGCGTGCTTCATTCCGAAAAGGAAAGAGATTGATAACAACCACGAGCCGACTCGATCGAGTCGGCTCGTATTTTTTCATAGGTATTGACTGTTCGTTGCGAATATGATATAATATACTCAACAAACCTCACGGAGGCAAAAATGAGCACCGAAAAAAGACAACCTAACGTTTTATTTATAATGGCTGACCAGTTCCGCGGCGACTTCATGAGCTGTGTCGGCGGCCCCGCAAAGACTCCAAATCTTGACGCAATCGCCAAGGAAGGCGTTGTTTTCACGCAGTGCTCGACCTGTGCGCCCCTCTGTGTCCCCGCAAGAATCGGACTTTTCACGGGCAAATACGCCCACACGACGGGCGCTTGGGATAACCAGAAATACATCCTTTCTCCCGATGCAAATATCTGGTCAAAGCAGCTCCGCAACCTTGGATATGACACCTCCCTCTTTGGAAAGACCCACATTCACGGCGGCAGCGGCGACATCATCGGCCGCGAGCCGATGCTCAACCTTTACGGCTTTGACACCGTTGATGAGATCACGGGTCCTCACGCCTCCTGCAAATCAAGAACTCATATGACGGAGCGTTGGGCAGAGCTTGGTCTGCTTGATGCCTTCAAGGAGGATATCAAGCAACGCGGAAAAACTCCCTTCGCCAAGCCCTCTCCCTTGCCGCTTGAAGAATACTATGACGTTTACGTCGGAAACTGCGGCGTTAACTACTTAAAAAATTATGATGGGGACAAGCCCTGGTTCTGCCACGTCAGCTTCGGCGGTCCTCACGAGCCTTGGGACGTGCCCGAGCCCTACGCTTCAATGTATAAGGAAGAAGATATGCCCGCGCCCCGCCCCGTTATGAAGAATGCGAATCCCGACAGACCGCAGGGCGAAACCGACTTCCGTATGCACAAGGAAAACGTTCATTGCCTGCCCGATAAAGCGCGTGAGATCCGCGCAAACTACTGCGGAAACTGCACCCTCATTGATGAAATGATCGGCAAGATCGTTGACGTCATCAAGGCGCGCGGTGAATGGGACAACACCGTCGTTCTCTTCACCTCCGACCACGGCGAGATGAATGGCGATCAGGAATTCGTCAACAAACGCACCTTCCTGGACGGCGCGCTCAACATCCCGCTCGTTATCCGCACGCCCGAAACGATTGCCAAGGGCGGAATTCAGACCGATGCCCTCGTCAGCCTAATCGACGTTGGACCCACTCTCATCGAGCTCTGCGGCGGCGAGATCGATTATCCTCAGTGCGGAAAATCTCTCTGCGGCGTGCTCAATGGTGTTGAAGAAAAGCCGCGTGACTACGTCCTCAGCGAGCTTTCGGGTGAGTTTATGTATATGGACGAGAATTATAAGGCTCTCGTCAACACGAAGGGCGAGATCTATATGCTCTTTGACCGCAAAAACGACAAGGACGAGCAATACAACCTCGCGGCATCCGAAGGGGCAGTCGATATCGAAAATGACATTCGCAAAAAGCTTCTGACCGCAATCGCGGAAAATATTATCATCCCCTCCACAACGGTTCAGACGGCAAAAGCAGTTACAAAGAATTAATTCAAAAGGTGGATTTTTGATTTCTCAAAGATCCACCTTTTTTATTAACTTCTTCCGAATTGTCTGAGCAGCTTTTTGATCAGCTCGGAAAACGGAAGGACGAGCATTCCCGTGAAAATATTTGATATTCCGTGAAGCACGTCGAATGGCAAGCCCGATGCGATCCAGGCGAGCGTTTGCTCAAATGTAAATCCATACAGCAAAGCCTGCCCCGGCGCGTAGATGATGCCGAAAGCAAAGCCGTGAAGCGAGCAAACTATGGGATAAACGATCGCCTTTACGCCTATTGGCATATTTTTCGGCAAAAGCATCGTCATCCCCCACAGAACCGTCCAAACGTAAAGATACGGCACCCACCAAGGGGCGAATCCCGCATATAGGCCTTGTACGATAACATAAAGATAGATCGGAATCAATGCTTTTTTGCGAAAAACCACAGTCAGAAGCATCACAAGCATCCCGAGCAGGTGGATGTTTGGAAAAGCTTCCATAATCAATTTCGAGCAAAACATCAGCGCGGCAAACATCGAAAAGAGAACCATTTCAAAGGTTTGGTTCCTTATTCGATGCAAACGGCTATGCGGTTTATTTTGTGTAGGTAAGCTCATATACTTCGCCATCGGCGATAGCAGTGCCGTCAACACCCGTCATCATATATTCGCCGTTCTTGGAGAATCCCCAATAACTCTGGTCGACATCGTAATCTGCAGTAATGCCGTTAACCACCTTAACGTAGAGTCCGAAATCACCCTGATCTCCCGCAATAAGTCCGTGCGCGAGAAGAGCATCCCCGAGAGTCTCGGCATCGGTCTTGATAGTGAAGGTAACAGACTGTTCACCAACGATTACCTTGACCTTCACAGTCTTCGCGCCCTCGCCGAATTCTGTGTCTTTAAGATAAGTGGCATCCTTCCAAAGTCCTTCGGGAGCAATAGCGCCACCGTTTTCGGACGTGCCCGCAGTCGTTTCGGGAGTCTCCGCCTGCTGCTTGCAAGCAAAAAGGCAGAGTGTCATAAGCAGCGCCAAGATCAGCGCGAGAGTTGATTTGATTGTTCTTTTCATTTTTCTTTCCTTTCATATTCAAAGCCAATCGCCGAAACCTGCAAAATACAATTAAAATCCGTTTTTTCGGCGGCTTTGCCGACGAAAAAACACCGCCAAGACGAGCAGAGCGAGTCCGCGCGCCGAGGGGAGCTGACAAAATCTTCGATTTTGTCAAGCGGCGATAAGCGCGCGCATTTCAATTGTAAAACGCAGTTTTAGAATTGGCTATTTCAAAAGGATAAAGCAAAAAGCACTCTTCAATGAGAGTGCCGAACAAGGGATACCCTGCCCGTATCCCAATCGCACAACCCTCCCAAATTGCCCAAGAGTTTTTTCGCGTGTCACGATCCGATAAGCATTCCGACTTTAACGGTAATGGCTGTTGCCGCGGATTTTCACCGCCGTTTCCTTATCCCCGAATGAAAAATCATCCGACAATGGAGTAAAATTACCCCAATGAACCGTGTTTATTCTTTTGTTTGAGGATATTATAGCATAAAAAATCAAAAAAATCAAGAAAAACTTCAAAAAAATTCGAAAAAGGTATTGATTTTTTCTTTCGATTGTGATATAATATACGGGT
>JAGBRZ010000058.1 GCA_017632155.1 Clostridia bacterium | reverse complement strand
CTCCTTGAATCCTGCGGATTCGACCACGGCGTGTCTGTCGGTGGTGTTCAGCGTGAAGCACACGTCTTCGTTGATACCGTCACCCTGCGGACCGTTTTTGTCTGCGCGACCGATCATCGAACCTTGCAGACAGACAACCGCCATCCCGCCTTGGTTGCAAGCGGGATTTCCGCCGTTCAGATCCAGCGTTCGTGACGTATCCGCTTCATAGATACCGCTGTGCGGATTATCGGATTTCATCGCGTTGGATTCGTATGCGCTTATGCCGTAACAGACGGTCTGCTGACTCTGTCCTGCGCTTTCACCGCTGTACAGGCTTGGGAATACAGCATCGGAAGCAAATACTCGCTTGGATTGACTGTCCCACGGTGTCAGACAGCCCGCGCGATCATCTGCTCCAACGCTTCCTTCAGCATCTGCGGCAGCTGTTTGCCACGGTTCGTCGCACGGCGGATAATTCCAAGGCAAGCCGTTGCGCTCAAGTAATACTTCTCCGGCACGTTGACCAGCAAGATCTGCGACAAGAAAGATTCTTCTACGACGCTGCGGCGTCCCGCGAACGAGAACATCTCCCGTATCTCCGTCTCGGACGGTCTTTCCGAAATACTGCGCGTCGAGGACTCGCCAAGCCAGACTCCATCCGTCGCCGACGATCTCTCCTGCGTTGCTCCACTTCGGAGATTTAGGAATTGATACTTCGGGGTCTGCGATTTTTGCGAGGGCTGTAAGTACTGCCAAAAAGTCATCTCCGTTTGAAGACGAGAATGCGCCGGGGACGTTTTCCCAGACAGCGAAGCGCGGATATTTACCATCGGTTGCGATCCTCATTTCTGTGATAATTCTTACGGCTTCAACAAACAAGCCTGATCGTGTGGTCTCCTCATCTCCCAAATCCGTGTGTCGGAGCCCCTCGCGCTTGCCCGCAACGGACAAACTTTGACACGGTGAGCCGAAGGTAATTACGTCTGCGGGAGTCAGCTCTGCTCCATTTACTCGGCTAACGTCACCGAGATGCGTCATCTGCGGGAATCGGGAACGGGTTACCGCGATAGGGTAAGGCTCGATCTCCGATGCATATAAAGGGATCATACCGTAGATTGTGGCGGCGAGAGGAAATCCTCCCGATCCGTCGAATAAACTTATGATTGTCATGGTTTCCATTCCTTTTCGATCCGAGCGAACCGCTCATCGATATAGCGCAGCAGCTCGTTCATCTTCTTTTTGTTGTAGGCGTTTGCCTTACGGCGTTGGCGGCGTGTCATTCGGATTCGCTCCCAACCTTTTTTCGCAAATCTTCGCCATATATCTCGAAGTATTTTTCCAGCAATGCTTTCACAACATACAACTGACGATTCGATTTGTTTATCAGTTTTCTATACTTGTCCGTTTCTTTGTCAATGGCTTTCAACCACCGCATTCTTACGAACAACTCAAATTCTTTCTTCAATAACGCTCTCATTCTGCGCCACCTTTCAACGCCTGTTCGGCTTCTTCGCGGGTGAGGAAGACGGTTTTGCCGAATTCCACGTCTGGGATTTCATATGTCGCGTGTTCACCTCGAACCCTTATCACACAGGAAACGCCGTACTTTGTTACAACGATCCGAGTAACCTCTGCTTCATAATACTTGTCTCTATACAGCATTAGGTCGTTGTAGAAATTTAACCAATACACCGTATCCCCCACCTTGCATGGTGGCACGATAACGCCGTTTGCGATGAGATGGTCGGCGATTGTTTCGATTTGACATCTATCCAACTTGTCTAAAGCTCCACACCTTCCACCATCAAGCGCACCACAGCAATCGGCTTTGCATTGAATAAAATTCAGTAATTCAACTAATCTATCACGCATCAGGTGTCACCTCCCGTATCGTGTATATCTCGCCCTCGGTGTCGAGGATTTCGTATTTTTCAAGGAATTCTATCAGGTTGACGTCGTCTGATATCGTGACTTTGTATTGAGTGTGATCTGGCTCTTTGGTACATTCGGAGACAATGCCCGCCGCCAGCGCAAACAAAACCAGGATAACACCTACTGCGAAAGAGTTTTCAGAATCCGTCGCAACCCCTATGATAAACAGGAAGAGACCGATGGCGGCGACGATAAGCAGCCCCAAGACTATTTCTACAGGCATGCCGCCTGCCGTGTACTCGGCGAGTATGTTAATTCCGGTCATCAGATTCACCGCCTTTCATCTTCGGTGCACCGGGAAGTGGCATCCAATGGGTCACTCTGTTGTCTTTGATTGTGGAACAATTAAACGGAACGAAATAACCTGCGCTGTTCAACTCCATTACAAGTATGTTGTCCCAGTAACTGCCATCAGCGTACACGTTATGAATGAAACCCAGAACCATCGTGTTTTTGTCGGGGAGTCGCTCATCCACGCTAATCCATTCACCCTCTACCTGCTTGCGGTAGCCTCTGCTGTAAAGTTCTTCCGCGATAGCAAAGCCGTCTACACCATAATAGGCGCAGTCACCGCAATAAACGCTGTCGATGGCATCCTTGATCTCCAAGATCTGCTTCTCTTTATCAGTCATCTTCGCTTCCTCCATTCATAAATCAGTCCTATCGCATACACCGCCACAGCGATGAGCATCAGCAGGACAAAGTACAGCACCGATGCGCTGATGACGGATATCGCAAGGTAGTCAAGCATCGCGGTTCACCTCCAGTCCATCAACTGCCCGCACATCGGGCAGTATTTATAGTGCTGTACGGGCTGGTTATGCCCGTTAACGCATTGAACGCGGCCAGTGGAATCGATAATAGGCTTTTGAGGCACTTGCTTTGACAAAGCTTTGTAAACAACCTGTTCG
>JAGBRZ010000009.1 GCA_017632155.1 Clostridia bacterium | reverse complement strand
GGTCGTTTATCATCGTCACGCATCCTGTGCCACTCTTTCTTATCTTCGGTCTGTACGGCTCAAAAAAAGTTTCTGTGGCGACATCACGGCTTGGCTCGGCACTTACCTTGGGAGGCGGTGGTTCGGGCATTTCTGCGTTTGTACCGCCGATCTCTCGGTCGATCCTCACCGCTGCCTGCTGTTGCATGGTGTCGGTGATGTGGCTGTAGATGTTCAGCGTGGTTTCCGAGCTTATGTGTCCTATCATAGCGGAGAGCGTTTTGATATCCATTCCGTTTTCAAGTGCCATCGTGGCGAAGGTGTGCCGTAGGTCATGGAAGCGTATCTTCTTGCAGTGGGAGCGTTCAAGTATCAGTTGGAAACGGTGATACACCGCCGTGGGATTTCTCGGCTCTCCCTCTTTCACGAGCGATGGGAACATCCACTCGCCTTTGGTCTGCTTTTTTAGCTCTGCGAGAAGCTCCATCATGTCGGGCGGAAGGAGGATAGTGCGTACCGAGGATTTTGTCTTGGGTACGGATATTTCCTTTGATGAGCCTGTCTTTACGACCTGCCGTGTGATGCGAAGCTCACCTGTCTGCAGATTTAGGTCACGCCATTTGAGTCCGAGTATCTCGCCACGGCGCATTCCCGTAGTCAGCTCGAGAAGGAACATCTCATAGTAGCCTTCCTCTTTCGCTCGTGTAAGGAAGCGTAGGATCTCTGCCTGAGTAAGCACTTGCATTTCTTTTGCTTTCTTTGGTGGCAGTCTGCATCCAATTGCAGGGTTATTTGTGATTAAGCCCTCGACCACCGCTTTTTCGAGTGCGGTTCGGCAGGTGGTGTGGCATGAGCGTACCATTCTGTCGGATAAGCCTTCGCCGTACTGCTCCACTAACCTCTTGCGACCGCCTTTCTTCAGCCTTGCGTAAAATTGTTGCAGGTCGTTCTGCGAGAGCTTGCAGAGAGGTATTTTACCGATTTCGGGAATGATGTGCGTATAAATTCGCCCTTCGTAGCTGAGCTGTGTGGTCTGCCTTATTTTCGGCTTAGAGAAGTTCTGATACCAGAAGTCTATCCAATCACCGAACGTCATCTCCGGCTTGAGTCTATCGCTCGTTCTTCCACATTGTTCCTTGAGAGCTTCGAGTTTTTCAAGGCACTCGGTCTTGGTTTTAGCCAAAACGCTTTTCGTCCGTGGGTTGCCGTTGTCGGCATAACCGACAACGACTCGTCCTTCCCACCGTCCGTCTTTTCGAAGGCGTACCGTGCCTTCTCCGTTTTTTCGTTTTTTGTTTGCCATTATTTACTCCTTTATCATTATTTTTTGCATCATATTACCCACGACAGCGGATGCGTTCTTCTGCATATCACTTGTTACATGGGTGTAGGTGTCGAGCGTGAATGAGGCGTTCGTGTGCCCGAGGATTCCCGAGAGTGTTTTCGCATCGACACCTCCCTTCATCGCATGAGTTGCGAATGTGTGGCGTAGGTCATGGAATCGTATCAGCGGTAGCTCTGCGTGTTTGAGTATTATCTTGAGCTTTCGATAGGCTGCTTCGGGATGTATCGGCTGTTCGGGATTCAAGAATGCCGGAAACACCCATTCGGTGATAGCCGTTTGTTTACGCTTTTGCAGTACATCTCTGACACTCGGCGGCATAGTGATAACTCGAGTACCCGTGATGGTTTTTGTTTCTCCGATGTTTACGCCACCGCCTTTCTTTACCGATACCGACCTTTGCACTCGGAGCTTGTTTGCATCGAAGTCAATGTCACTCCACTTGAGTCCGCAGATCTCACCGCGCCTCAGTCCTGTCAGTGCTTCTACATAGAAGAAGTCGCACCAATATTCTTCTTTCTTGATTTCTTCAAGGAAGGTTTCGAGCTGTTCATCACCGAGAATCTGTTTCTCGGGATAGTTGGTTTTCGGTATCGTCGTACCGTTTGTCGGGTTCTTTGCTATGAGGCGTTCTCTGACTGCCGTATCCAAGGCTTCGTGGAGCATCATGTGAATACCACGCACCATACTATCGGCGAGTTCAAGTGAACCGTTTCTGTCCGGCTTCATTCTGCCTTCTTTTTTGATCTTATTATAAAATTTTTGCATATCGGCGGTCGTGAGCGATGAGAGCTGCTTGTCACCGATAAACTTCTTAACTTGATTTTTCGTGAGGCTTCGGTATCTATCAAGCGTACTTTCTCTTACGGTGAATATCATATACTCGTCGAGCCATTTGTCCATCCATTCGCCGAGCGTCATTCGGCATTCTTCGGTGAGGTCAACGTCACGGTAGAGGTCGAGAAGCTGATGGAGCTGCTTGAGGGCGCTCTTTTGCGTTTTTGCGAATGCCGACTTATACATGGGTGAGCCATCGTTCTTGTGACCGATAATGATTCGGGCTTCCCATCTGCCGTCCGCACGCTTGCGGATCGTACCGTCACCCTGCGGTCTGCGTTTGTTTGCCATTATTTTTCTTCCTTTCTTCAGATTTTTTGTGTACCACAACGATATCACAGGTTCGAGAGAATATCCAGCGATATTGATTTTAGTTATCAAAAAGTTATCAATTCAAAATAGGCGCCAACAAAAAGCCGAAAAGCCCTTGAAAAACGTCTCCTTTCAAGAAAGGTGCCAAAATAGGCACCACCCCTAAAAATTAGGCGCATTTTGGAAAATCCGCAAACCCGTTGAAATTCGGTCGGCTCTGCCGTCCGATGTGAGACGGACCGGCGCAATAGGCGCCAGTCCTTTCTCCTGCTATCAAATCGACCCTGCATTTACACCTTAATCTTCCCTTCTAACTCGTGATTCTTTTCTTGGCATCTGAGATTCTTAAAAAGGCGAAAAATATATCCCCTCATTAAATAGGACAAAAAAGCCACTTTGATCGGGTATCGAAGAAAAATATTTTAAATTTTATATAAAAAAGACGGCTCTTTTTGAAAGCCGTCTTATATTTGTTTTCTGCGACGCAAATTTTGCGCTGTTACACACAAAAGTTACTAGTGTTACGCTTCTTATCTTCTTCCATAAATAATATATTTTTCTTCGTTCGGATGCCTGCCGCATTATAGGAGAAGTTATTGTCATCAAAGCTTGCAAGTCTGCGAACCTTCGTCCAAGACAGATTATGATTTCGGTAGGTCGTGGGATTGCCGATCTCGTCGTAGATGCACTGCTCTCCGTTGAAGGAAACTAACCGATCCTTCCAACCATCGGTTGCGTAAGTGTAATCACTGCCGACGTAACTTCCCGTAGGTGTATCGGCATCGGTAACCGCATACTCCTTCTTCGAGGTAATATTTCCACCTACGTCGTAAGTGAATACTGTCGTCTTTCCGCTCTCGTAGTTGTCCTCACGAGTCAGGCGGTTCAAGCGGTCGTATTTCTAAATTGATTATATCAAAAATATCCTCACTTGTCAAGAAAAACCCCGAGGTGTCGATGAACTGTCCGCACAATTTTGGGAAGTTCAAGCACCTCGGGGTATTTTAGATAAATTTATCTAAAACAATTTGTTGATTATTAAGCAACACAATCCATTTGAAGCTTTACACATAAATAATTAAAAACAAAAGTAATAGGTAAACACCCTATCCAAGGTAACCAAACAATATTAAATGTTCCCAACCATCCTGACAAACTACTCCAAATAACTATATATGCGATTGTAGTGATGGAATATCTTAAATAATATTTTTTTGTTTTATAACAACAAATACAAGTACATATCGCAACAAAAATAGGGGAGATAGGGACTATAATACTACTCAATAGTTGAAGTTTTTGAAATGTTTTCATTACTTTCTCCTTAAATTATTGTAATTTATTAATCAATCTCTATTCCAAAATCAAAACCAATCCCTACCATGGGTGGTGCGATTTTGAATTTCTTTGATTCCAAATTAAATTCTGCACCTGCACCAGCATACCCATAATATAAATTACCTGATATATGTACATCATGTCCAAATATATTAAGTGTATTACTATAAGACATCGTATATGCCGATATATAAGCCGAAGCAAGTATAGACGTATAATTCATCTTAGCTTTTGCTTCTGCCGTACCAAAAGTGGTAACAGAAATATCTCCAAAAGCAGTTTTAGAGATTCCTTTATATACTCCTACCTCAATATCGGCCAAAGTTATCCCCTCTTTATTTGCGCTAGCCCCCGAGCCATTTGCATATACAAATTGATCATGAAAAACATCTTTTCCGTGATCATCATAGATAGCTACTCCTTCAGGTGCATGTTTGGCTAGTGCATGATCAGCTGCAAGAGTAGCAACTGCAACAACAACAATCAAGACTATTCCCCACCAAGCAATTTTACCTGTAGGATCATATCTTACCACGGGATTATTCAAACAATACGCATATAGATTGAGTCCTGCAACCGTTCCAGGTTCCATATAGCCAAGATTATCCGCATTCAAGAATCTACCCGTCTCGGGGTCATAGTATCTGCTTTCGAGGTAATACAGATTCGTCTCTCGGTCGTAATAATAGGAACGGTATCTGATCGGGTTAACATTCGCAATATGGTCTGCCACGTTCGACACATCGGTTCCATTGCCGTCGGTAATTGCCAGAATATTACCCCAAGCGTCGTACACGTATTTCGCGACACAGGTAAGAGTGCCGTTATCATCCCGATTTGATTATACCAAAAAACTCCTCACTTGTCAAGAAGATCCCCGAGGCGTTCGCGCCTCGGGGAAATATTATTTCTTTTTTGCTTTTCTTTTTTTCTTATGTTTTTCTTTGCGAGCAAGCACTTCTATTGCTCGGGAACGTTCGTAAAAAGAGCTTAAAATTCTTGACTGATCTTCCGACAAAACTTCAATCAAGGTTTCACACAAACTCTCATAATAGCAAAATTTAATAAATCCTTTTTTACACTTTGCCATATCTATTTTGTGACGATATTTGGACGGAAGAGGAAAAACAGAAACATAGATATATGCCGTGAGAAGCTCCGGTAACCCGCGATTATGTTCTTCAAAATCAGCAACCCCTACATATTTACAATCTTTAATATCTATAGATACAGCTCTATGAAAAGGAGCCCACCAAGTAATTTTTTTATCCGTGATTCGAAGGATGGGTAGCATCCTTACAGCGCAAAAAATATTGAGCCATAATGAAGCACCAAACGCAAAAACCGCACAAGCAAGATTTCCATAAGCAAGAATAATTCCGTCTTGCGCTATCATTTCATCCCATGTTTTAATAAAATAAACAAACAAATACCCTCCTAGAACCGACCCTGCCGTCCATACGATGAAGCAAAAAACACCCGCCAGCACCCGAATATCATAAAAAAATTTTGGTTTCATTCCTCCCCCTTATGCCAATGTTTTTATATTGTTATAATAATTCTTAATACATTCTTCCGTATACCAAGATGTGAAGCCAGTTAAAAGATTTTCGGCAGAAATTGTTCCTATTTTCTTTAGAACTTTATATTTTAACATTTTAAAAATTTGCGTTTCTATTGTTCTTCCTTTAGCTTTAGCAATCTGCTTTACACCCATACTTGCAGTATCTGTTGCTCCAAAGAATGCACCAGATATTCCACCCCACACCATTGATGAGATCAGATCAGTTTTCAAGTTTTCTCCCTTGATAGCGTTTTCAGTAAATTGTCCAGCCAAGCCCCCCAATGCTCCTGCAAATGTAGATACGCCAAACAACCACGCAGCAGAGCCTCCTGTTAAAAGAGTAACCCCACTCCCAAGTCCTACAACTCCACCGGAAACAGCTCCACCAATGGCTTCCGCTCCCAAATCTCTCCATGAAAATTCCTCTGTTGGTGTTGAAACAACATATGTTACAGTATTGACAGCTGCTCCAGTTGCTGCTCCAATAGCAGTAAAAGCAAGTAATGTAAGAATAATACC
>JAGBRZ010000057.1 GCA_017632155.1 Clostridia bacterium | reverse complement strand
TTCTTGTGAATGATACCGCGAGCAGCAGCCTGGTCAACACACTTTACTGCAACCTTGTATGCCTCGGTAGCAGCAGCCTTATCACCCGACTCAACAGCAGCATAGAACTTCTTGATGATAGTCTTCATCTTGGTGTTCGCAATCTTGTTCTTAAGAGTCTTCTTCTCGATAACAAGAATACGCTTCTTTGCGGACTTAATGTTTGCCATTAGATTCACCTCCCTGTTTTTGTGTATTCGCTACGCCTGAGAGGTTACGCCACGAATACTTCACAGTTGAATATTATATCACAAAACCTACCAAATTGCAATAGGTTTTATAAAAATAATTTGAGTTTTTTGAAGTTTTTTTGATTTTTTATTTCACCTTCATCGCCGCGATACGCTCGGGGTTGGGGGTGACGTATGCGGTGTAATTCGTGTGATAAATTACAAGTCCCGGCTTGCCTCCCGCGGGCTTTTTTATGTGCTTTGCGAAGGCGTAATCGACGGGGATATTGTTGCCCTCGGCGGTCGAGTTGAACGCCGCGATCTCTGCCGCCTCGGTCATATCGAGCGCGGGCGGCTCCTCGCCGTCCGTCTTCATAAGCACGTGCGAGCCTGGCACACCCTTGGCGTGGAACCAGTAATCATCCTTCGCCGCAGTCTTGAAGGTTAGCTCCTCATTTTGCAGATTGTTTCTGCCGCAGAGGACCTCATAGCCGTTCGTGGTGATATATTTGAGGGGCGTGCTCTTGATCGATTTTGCGGGTGCCGCGCCCTTCTTTTGCTTGAGATAGCCGCCCTTTTCAAGTTCGAGGCGAATACCCGCAAGGTCCGCGCCCGTTTCGGCTCTTGATAGTGCGTCGCGAACGGTGTAGAGATAATCCGCCTCCGCGTTTGCCAGTTCAAGCTGACGGGTCAGCTCGCGGCGAGCGGTGTTGCACTTATTGTACTTTTTATATAGCTTTTGCGCGTTATCCGAAGGAGAAAGGCGTGTATCGAGCTTTATCACCCGCTCAGCGAACTCGCCGTCATCGTTCATTTCGGAATAGTCGGTGAGTCTAACCTCGCCGTCGCCCTTTTTGAGTCGGTAGATGTTAGCGACGATCAGATCGGCGTCGCGCTTGAAATCCTCGCCCTGAGAGCATTCGATAAGCTCTGCGTTCTGCGCTTCGATCTTGCGAAGCACGCGAGAGATCGCGGACGAAACGGTGTGCTTGAGGTCGGATGCACGGTCGGTGACAAGAGCCGCGCGGTCGCGCTCACCAAAATAGGTATCAAGGAGCTTTGCGAAGCTATCGTAGCTGCGCTGCGACTCGATCGGATACTGCGTCAAGGGCAGGAAAGAATACTCGGTCGGGCGGTTACCATCATATACCGCAGAAGGTACGAATCTGCCCTCTCTGACGTCGCTGAAAACGCCCGAGAAGACCTGCCAGAGGCGAACGGGGTCGATGCTTCCGCATTCTGTCGCGGCATCACCCGTGGCACGGAAAACGATCTCTCGCGCGACTACGGGTGCAACTCCGAGGTAGTTCTGATTTATGAACTTTGCCACACTCTGTTCCCAAGGAGCGGCGGTAAGGCGCGAGATGAAGCCCTCCATCGTTTCGGTGAGAGGATCGCTCTTCCCTTCCTGCGCGGGCGGCATTTCATATCGCATACCGGGCAGAATCTGGCGGAGGCGCGAGGTCGTGAAATCGACGGTACGGAGAGCGGTGATTATTCTGCCGTCCTCGTTTGCGAAAATGAGATTCGAATTTTTGCCCATAATCTCTGCGATCAGTAGCTTTTTGCAATCAAATCCCATTTCGTCGCGTGTGCCGAATTCGAAAACGGCAACGCGCTCGAAGCCCTCCTGACGAACGTCGGTAAGGAACGCGCCGCCGAGGTGCTTTCGCAGAAGCATACAAAGCGAGGGCGGCACGGCGGGATTATCTCGCATATTTTCGGTAAACGCTACGCGGGGATCGGATGCTCCGCAGCGGAAGAGGAGCTTCTTTCCGCCCTCTCGCCCACGCATTTGGAGGACGATCTCATCCGCGCGGGGTTGGTATACTTTTTCTATTCTTCCGCCAACCGCGGAAGTCTTGATTTCGGCAATTATCGCCGAAAGAAAACCTGCATCAAATGCCATAAATCACCCTATCCAAGCAGTAACCGTACCGCTTACAAACAAACTTGAAATTAAACCGAGTGCGATTCCGATCCATTGCAAACGAGAAAGCTTTTCCTTGAAAAGGAAGGTCGCCGCAAGGAGCGTGAGAATAAGTCCGCCCGTGTTGATAATCGGGAAGAACACGGCGGAAGGCATCGCGCCCGCAAGGTAGAGATTTGCCGTATGCGGCACGGCAAAGGTGGCGCCGCTGAGAAGGGCAAAGGAGATCTGCTTCGCATTGGGATTGAATTTCGACTCGCCCGACTTCTTACGCTCGTAAAGCCAGAGAAGTGCGGAAACAACCGTCATAAACGCGAACGCGGAAACGAGAAAAGCCGTGCTCTGAGCCTTATATTCGGTGTTTTGATGAATCTTCTGCATAATTCCGACAAAGCCGTTAGTCAGGCAAGAGACAAGCGCAATGACGAGCCACTTGAGCGATGATTTTCTCGAACCGTTGTTTTTATCGGTTGAAAAGACGATGCAAAGCACCATAACGCCCATTCCGAAATATTGGAAAAGGTCGATGCTCTCACCAAAGAAAAGTCCGCTGACCGCCGCGATGAGAGTTGCAAGCGAGACAATAACGGTCGTGTACGAAAACGGACCGATCTCAAGCGCCCACATAAAAGTATAGCTCTGCGCAAGAACGAGAACGCCGAAAAGGATTCCGAGCCACGCCGAGGCAAACGAAAAATCGGTAATCGCCCCTAAAGGTTCGGACGCAGTCGGGTCGATCGAGAATATCAAAAGAAACACAAGACACGCCACGCCCATACAGGTATTATAGAACCAATTGCTCTCTCTGCCCGCGGGAGCGGTCTTGTTATATAGCTTTTGGGCAATGCCGGTCGCAACGTTGAAGATCAGCGAAACGACGAGCAAAATGCGGGTTGGAATTAAAAGTAACATTTATCACTACCTCTGAAAAATTGATCGTCTTATTATACTCTAAAAATATCAATTTGTCAATCTCTATATCAATAATAAACAAGAAGTTCGCAAGGCTGAAAGCACAAAATTGCGAACTTCTTGTTTTATATTAGATATAGTATATATTGGGTTTTAAAAGTAATACGATAGTATCGATTGCCCAACCGAAGCCAAATAAACCAAACGTAAGTAAGTAAATTATACCAAGTCCCGTTCTTCCTTCGTAAAACTTGTGTGCTCCCAAAAAGCCTAAGAAGAAGCACAACAGAAAAGCCACCCATTTATTAATCGCCTTCGGTACTCTACCAACATTGGCATTCACGTTTGCATTAACATTTGCATTGCTGTTGTTGATAGTAATGGTAGGGTTAGCTACTTGCTGAGGCATAGCCTCAACTTGTCTGCCGCACAAAGTACAAATCACTGCATCCTCTGGAATTTTTCCTCCGCAGTGCTTGCAAAATTTAGTCTTTTCAGGGGTAGCTGTAGTTGTATTGGTAGTCTCTTCCATTTGAAAACACCTCCATGTTTTTATTATATAAAAATTATATCACAATTTGAGATATTTGTCAATATCTCAATTCGAGATTTATTATAATAATTAAAAAACGTGGAGTACTACTATGAGATTAAAAGATATTCGCGAAGATAAAGATTTAACCCAACGAGCAATCGCTGATTATTTAAACATCAAACAAAACACTTATTCGCAGTATGAAAACTGCCAACGACAGATTCCGATAGAACTGTTAATTAAGCTCGCTTTATACTATAACACCTCAACCGACTATTTATTGGGACTAACAAACTGTGCAAAGCCTTACCCAAAAAATTAACAATCATTTTATTCTAACAAAAATATTCTCCCTTGCCGACCGTCTCGCGGCGAGGCAGAGTTTTGCCGAAAGAATGCCGTATGAGAGGGGCGCGGGCGACTTTGCTCCGCCGAGCATTTTGACGTAGGAATCTATCATTTTGAGATCTCCCCCGCCGTGTGAGTGCTTGCATTCCTCGGTCATATCGATATGCTCGTTTTTGTTTTCGTTATGATAAAAAATGTCGATGCATTTTGAATTGAATTCAAATTCGAGCGTTGCGTTGTATCCGATAATTCGCAGACCTCGTCTGCCCGCAGCCTTGCGCGCAACGAAATTCTGACTGTAAACGGCGTGCATACCGTCCGCGTACTGCACCATTATAGAAGCGCTGTCGTGGTTGCCGGTGTCAACAGCGAAAGAGCAATATTCACCGATTTCATATCTGTCACCGTAAGTTGCAACGTTAATGTCACTTTCGGGGCAGCTCCCGCGTTTTTGGCAATCCTTGCACTTGAGACCCGCGGGCATATCGCCGAGGAAGATATTCTTCGTTTCGGTCGCGCTGATCATAACGGGCTTCGGTTCGTTCAGAATGAACTGTATCAGATCAAGATCGTGCGTGGATTTTTGCAAAAACAGTCCACCGGTTTCTTCATCGTCGCGATACCATTTATGGTAATATCCTCTTGCATAGGGAACGTTATTGATTCCCTGAACCTGGCTGATCTTGCCGAGGATGCCCGTGTCAATAATCTCCTTTACTCTGACGGCAAGGGGTGCGACGCGGAGCGGGAAGGAGATAAGCGTCTTTTCATCCATCGTATCAAGAATGCCTTCAAGAGAGGCAAGATCCTCATCTGTGGTTGAAACGGGCTTTTCAAGAAGCACAGGAATGCCATACTCAGCGTTTATGAGCGCCATTTTGGTATGGAGCGAGCAACGTGTGCCGATGATAACTCCGTCAAGCTTTTCGTTCTCGTACATCTCCACGGGATCACGATATATGCGAGCATCGGGCGCGCCGCAGACAGAAAGCTCTGTGCGGAGCTCATCCTCGGGGCGAGGATCTACTATTGCGACAAGACGGCATTTGTCATTATCGGGGACTGAATTATACGCCGCTATGCTCTTGCCCCATATATCCTTCGCTCGTTTGCCGAAACCGATGATGCCGATGTTATATGTTTTTACCATTTAGCTTCTCCGTTTCATTAATCAATCTTTTCGACCATTCAAACAGTTTATTCGACATTTCGTCGAAATCAACTTTGGCGCCGTTTTTCAGATCAGATGAAATTTTAACGATCTCGCCGTCCGGAAGCTCCAACAGCTCGTCGCGCTTTTTGATATATCTGCCAGTCAGCTTGAAGGCGCGTGCTTGTGCGACGAAAGCTGCGGATTTATAAAGCCCCCGCAAAATCTCATCACTTTTTTCATAGAGCATATTATGCACACATCCGTGATAGACATTACACGCGCCGATCTTTATCGCGCGATCGATCACACTGACATCAAGCAAACCCAGCATTTCATCAAGGCTTCCACGCAACGGTACGGTATCGTAATAAAACTGAAAGAGATCGGAAGGTTCCCAATTGAACAGTTCCTTTTTACCCGAAAGGAATCCGCAAGCCAATTCTCTATGCGGCATTCCGTCAAGGATCGAATTATATTTTTGTATATCCGAAAAAGACAGATCGTCAAGGATCAAAACAATATCGATGTCGCTCGTTTCGGTGGCTTCGCCGCGTGCGTAGCTTCCCTGCAAGCCAAAAAACCACAGTCGTTCTCCAAAAGCTTCGTCAGCTTTATGCAATAATCGCCGTGTCCAAACTTCAATGTCAATCATCGAAGCCCTACCTTTCTGATTTTCCATTCAAATTAAAAGATCGGTGTTGAAAGATCCTCAACTATTTCATCGAGGCAGTATTTGCACTTAATGACAGGCTCGCGATCCTTCCACTTGCCGTTTGTGAAATCGGGAATATCGACGGGAGCGCCGTTCTGCTTGATCGATTCTGCGGAAAGGCAGCCGATACAGAGCCACGCGGCAGTATCATAAGCATCGATGGGCGTATCCGTGCCGTTTTTCACGCTTTCAACAAAAGCGCGGGAAACAAGCCAGTCCATACCTCCATGACCGCCTCGAGTGCCCATTGCTTCATACTCGCGGTGCAGCGGGTGATCATATTTTTCGAAGAACTCCGCCTCGTTATCCTGAGTCTTTTCAGGAGTGACACCGTGCAGATAGACCACGCGGCGATCCTCCATTGACATACCCTTCGTACCGCGAACAGAGATGTTGCGCGAATAGTGAGAGCGTGGAAGAGTGGTATCGAGAGTCAGAAGGATGGTTTCGCCATTCGCGCAGGTGATGATCGTGTTGACGATGTCACCCTGAGCATATTCCATCGTCGCATACCGGCTGTCCGCGCCGAATCTCTGCTCGGCATACTCGTTCAGCGCAACACTCTTGGTCGCGATTGAATTAAGGCGAACCATACGGTTTCCGCGATTGATGGAAAGGAACTTCGAGATCGGGCCGAGCTCGTGAGTCGGGTAGTTCTCGCGATTTTCCTTGACGTAATGCGGAAGTCTGTAATGCGGGGGATTCTCGGTATCTATGTTTTTGAACAGATCCTCATCGGGAAGATAGTGCTGATAACCGCCCGTGCAGTGAACGAGCTCGCCGAAGAGTCCTTGTTTGATCATATTGAGAAGCATCATCTCGCGGCGGCCGTAGCAGCAGTTTTCAAGCATCATAACTGGCACACCGGTCTTTTCATAGGTTTCAACAAGCTCAAAGCACTCGTCAAGCGTGTCAGCGCATCCAACCTCGATTGCCGTATATTTGCCCGCGAGCATCGACTCCTTTGCGATCGCGATTCGACCGCTCCAGCCCGTCATAATGACTACCGCATCGATCTCGGGATCGGCGAGAATCTCGTGATAATCCGTTGTCGAAGCGGGTGTGTATCCGCCTTTTTCGAGAACAAGCTGCTTGCCCATTTCAATGCGTTCCTCGGAGATATCGCAAATAATCTTGACGTTGACGTCATTCATCTGCGAAAAGCACGCCTTCAGCATTCCGCGTCCGCGGCGACCGAGGCCTATATAACCAATGTTGATTTTTTCTTTCATAAGAATGCTTCCTTTCTGTGTACAGAAGAATTGCTTATATTATAACATAACTTAATTAATTGTTCAAGACGAAAGACGTTTTTTATTGAAAAAACGGATACTCTTTGACCGAAAAAGTCTTGAGTATCCGTTTATTTCATAGAAAGATATTAACCGAACATAACCTGATCGACTTCGTCGAGCGAGGGGAATGCGTAGTCGGGCTTTTCTGCTACGGTTGCAGCCTCAACATCCTCGGGAGTGGTCTCGCCGGAGTAAACAAGAACTGCGGTTACACCGTGCTTCTTACCGAGAGCGATGTCGGTGTAAAGTCTGTCGCCGAAGATGCACATCTTGTCAACAGATACGCCGGTAGCCTCGCTGATCATCTCAACGGTCTCCTTATAGGGCTTACCGAAGTAGGTGGGGGTCTTGCCGGTGGATGCGGTTACGAAAGCTGCGATAGCTCCGCTGTCGGGAATAAATCCTGTCTCGGTGGGGCAGTTGAAATCAGGGTGAGTGGAAAGATACTCAGCACCGCCGCGAACAAGACGGCACGCGTCATCCATCTTCTTGTAGGTCATGGATGTATCGAAGCTGGTAACAACGATGTCAGCCTTTTCCTCATCGCCGGTGAGCATATTGATGCCCGCGTCCTTGAAGCTCTCTACGAGCTCGTCGGTACCAACAAGGTATACGCTCTTGCCGCTTCTGTGGCGGCGGAGGAACTCGATCGTTACGTCGCCAGAAGTCATAATTTCATCTCTTGTGGGAGAGAAACCGAGCTTCGAAAGCTTCTGAACGTAGAAATCAGAGGTATGGGATGCGTTGTTTGTGAAGAAAAGAACGCGCTTGCCCGCTGCACGAAGATTGTTGATGAAGCGGATAGCGAAGGGGAAAACGTTGTAACCAAGATAGATGGTTCCGTCCATATCAAAGATATAGAGCTCTTTTTCGTTGAGAATAGCGGTATCGGGATTTTTGAATGCCATTTTTCTTCTCCGTTTTATAAGTATTTTCTTAAATATTATATCACAGACTTGATTTTTTTGCAAGAGTTTGATATAATATCAGTATGAATAAATATAAAATTTTTCCGTGAGGACAAAATTAATGGCAGATTACATAATCAAACCCGATAATAAAAAGACTGTTGTGGGCATCGACGTTGGCGGAAGCACGACAAAGATCGTCGGATTTGCGCCGGGCGGCAAGCTTCTCTCCCCCATATTCGTTCAGGCAACCGACCCAGTCACCTCGATTTACGGCGCATTTGGCAGATTCACCCTTGAAAACGGACTCTCACTTGACGAGATCGACCGCATTATGATGACGGGCGCGGGAAGCCGTGCGATTCAGTCCCCCATTTACAACCGCGAATGCAAGAGCGTTTCCGAATTTTCAAGCACGGGCATCGGCGGACTTTATCTTTCGGGACTCGACGAGGCGATCGTTGTCAGCCTCGGCACGGGCACCGCGATCATTCACGCAAAGCGAGCAGAAAACGGCGCGGTAACCGAATATCTCGGCGGCACGGGCGTTGGCGGAGGTACCATTCTCGGACTTTCCCGAAAGATGCTCGGAATCGGTTCGATAGAGCATCTTGAACAGATCTCGGAGGGCGGCGACCTCGGACAGGTCGACCTTCGCATCAAGGATATTTCGAAATCCGGCACCTTCAAGGGTGTCAATGAAAATCTGACGGCATCGAACTTCGGCAATCTTTCCGATCTTGCATCAAAGAAGGATATTGCGCTCGGTATTTTCAATATGGTTTCCGAAACAGTTGCAATGATGTCCATCTTTGCGGCACGTCAATTCGGCATCAAAGATATTGTTATGTGCGGAAACCTGACATCCATCAAGCCCGTCTGCGATACCTTTGCAAGCCTCGCCCCCACATTCGGGGTCAACTTCATCGTTCCCGAAATGTCGCAGTACGGCACCGTTATCGGCGCGGCACTTCAGTAAAGGAGTAAATATATGAAAGCAGTAGTTTTATACGGTCCCGGCAACGTCGCTGTCGGTGACCTTCCTCTCAAGGACCTCGCCGCGGGCGAAGTTCGCGTTAAAGTTGCATATTGCGGCATCTGCGGAAGTGACCACCACAAGGTCAGCGGCAAGAAAAATACAAGACCTGTAACCTATCCTGTTGCACTCGGGCACGAGATCTCGGGCGTTGTTGCAGAGGTTGGCGAGGGCGTTACCGAATTCAAGCCCGGCGACCGAGTAACCGTCGATCCCAACTGGGGATGCGGCAAGTGCGAGTTCTGCAAGGACGGCAAAAAATCCTTCTGCAAGAACAGCCGCGGTGTCGTCAAGGGTATGGCAGAATACATAAACGCCCCCGTTGAAAACGTTTATCACATCCCCGAAA
This sequence comes from Clostridia bacterium, assembly GCA_017632155.1. Next base: position 16,020 of record JAGBRZ010000057.1, on the reverse strand, counting down.
AGCTCTCGCTTCGCGATGCGGCACTTGCCGAGCCGCTTGCTTGCTGTCTGCGCGGTGCAGATCTTCTCGGAGTCAAGCACGGCGAACGCGTGGCTCTCGTGGGTCTTGGCGCGATCGGAACTATTATGATACAGCTTATCAAATCCGCAGGTGCGGGCGAGATCGTTGTTATCGAATACGATGAAAGCAAGGAATCTCTTGCAAAAGAGCTCGGCGCGGACGTATTCATCTGCTCAAAGGATGAAGAAAAAATTGCGGAATATGCCGCGAAATATAATGTCGATAAGGTCATCGAGTGTGTTGGAAACACGGGCGCACAGCTCTCTGCCCTCTCGGTTGCGGGACGCGGCGCGACAGTTGTTATGTTCGGCGTTGCGGACTCGGCAAAGACCACCCCGATCTCGCTTTACGATGCTTTCATCAAGGAACTGACGATCAAAACCTCGTATGTCAACCCCTACACCACCGAGCGCGCCGTCAGAGTTCTTGCGTCCGGTATGCTCGATACATCAAAGATCATCCACCGCGAGCTGACCATGGAAGAAGCGGCAGAGGAATTTATGAATCCTCAGCTTTCAAGATTCGGAAAACTGCTTGTGAAAATAGACTAAAACGAAACGGAGTGCCAAGGCACTCCGTTTTATTTTATTTAACCAACAGCATAACAGCCACAAGTATCGCAAGGAAGCCAAAATTGAACGCCGAGAAGGTAAGAATATATTTGAGTGTCTTACCGGGATTATGACTTGTGTATTCCTTGAATGTGATAAGACTTGCGAGGGATGCGATAAGTGTACCGGTTCCGCCGATATTTACGCCGACAAGAAGATCGGCATAGTTTTCGGTAAACTGCGAAAGCAGAATAGCCGAGGGAACGTTACTGATAAACTGGCAGGAGAGAGTGCTTACGAGGAGCGTGTTCTTATCGAGAAGCCATGAAAGGAAGTTGCGGACAATATCGATTCTTGCCATATTTCCCGCGAAGATGAAGAAGAATACGAAGGTCAGAAGAAGTCCGTAGTCAACCATTCCGAGCGCCTTGCGGTCTGCAAAGATAAGCACGGGGGGAATAACAATAAGTCCGATAAAGTAAGGAATTCCTCTGAAAACTATCGCGATCGAGAGAGCAAAAAGAGCAAGATAAAGAACCGTTTTCTTGGGGTTGAGTTCGATCTTCTCGTCGTCGATCTCCATCGGCTCATTTTTAACAAAGATAAGACAGCAAAGCGTAATGAGAGCCACAGCAAGAACGAAGGGCAGGAGCATTATCTGCATAAACTCGCCCGTGGGGATATTGAAGAAGGAGTAGAGATAAAGATTCTGCGGATTTCCAAAAGGCGTCAGCATTCCGCCGAGGTTTGCGGCGATATTCTGCATAATGAAGGTGAACGCCATATATTTTTCCTTGCCCGTTGAGGTCAGAACGAAATATCCGAGAGGAAGGAATGTCAGCAGCGCCATATCATTCGCAATCAGCATCGAGCCGATAAAGGTTATGTAAACAAGCGCGAGAATGCTGATCTTTGCCGTTTTGAAGCACTGCACGATCTTGCGTGCGAGCATATAAAAGAAATTGATATTCTTCAGCGCACAAACAACGGCAAGTACGCAGAAAAGGCAGGTGAGCGTCTTGAAATCAAGATAACCCGCATATTCGGCATCGGGCGGAACGATTACCGAAGTAATTACTGCCGCGCAGAATGCAATGAGCACAACCGCATTCTTTTTTATAAAAGGAATTATATCTATATGGGGCAAATGGTGGCGGTGAGGCGCGCGTTTTACATGAGATGAAGTCATTCATTTTCTCCGATCACACAAATTTTTGCTCACCCCTTTTGGGGTGAGCAAAACACAAGCGATATTATAACACTAATAATATTGGAAATCAAGAACAAATTGTTATATTTTTAATATATTTTTCCGTTCTCAAGAATCCACTCGCGCCAAAGCTTATAGCACTTGGCATAGAGATGTACTCCATCGCCCGAATATGAGGGATCCATAGCTCCGCTTTCGTCGTCAAATATCTCCTCAAATCCAAGATAAAAGACCTTTTTGTTATCCGCAAGCGCGGCGAGGCGGCGGTTGAGCTCGTCTATTCTCGAATTGGCAAAAGTGTTCGGATTGGAATCCGATTTCTTTTTTGTAACGTGCATATTCGATTGAATGATGATCTTCGCCTCGGGCTGATACTGCTTGATATATTCGATCACAGAAGTATAGTTTTTAACTACCGAGCTATGGGAATATCCTATCTCATTGATTCCGAGAAGGATATATATTTTTCCGAATTTTCTTTCCGCAAGAAGCTCGGCAAGGTTATAAGACGAGGTATCCTTCGTTTCCGATACTTTATCATCAAACACGTTATATACGTTCATCGATGTGCGCGCGAAGTATGTAGCACCCGGAATGCGGGCGTAAAGATAAAATCCGACGGTTCTCGAATCACCTAGGAAAAGCGTATCAGAAAAATATTCCTCATCGCTCTGCGGCTTTTTGGTTGTGTCGGGGGTCTTGGTTGTAACAGGCGCGGTAGTTTCGTGCTTCTTTGTGGTATCCGGTACCTTTGTGGTATCAGCTTTTTTCGTGGTTTCGGGCGGGGATTGCGTTGTAACCGGAGTTTCGGCTGTAGTTTCGGGTGACTCTGTCACCTCGGGTGCCGTTGTTGTTTCGGGGACGGTTACGTCCTCGGCAGTCGTTTCGGGCAGGGTCACTGTCGGCCGAATGAATACCGGCTCGGTATCTTCGCCTTCGATCACCTCAGCCTCTGTGACGGGAGCAGAAGTTGCTCCGTCGCGGAAGAAGAACATCAATGATTCTATCGGATTTGTGCTGTCGGCGGAAACGATAAGCCCTCCAATGACCGCAATCAAGATCGTCATAAGCAGGCATATAAGCAAAATTCCGCCATCGGGATGGTTGTTTTTCAAAATGGGATTCCTTTCCGATCAATAGACCATCGGATTTGCGCCCTCGCAGAAAATAAGATATACCGAAAGCCAGAAAAGCACAAGCATAACGGCAACCGCAAGGGGCTTGATATTTTTAAATTTATCATATATTCTTCTCGGCAGAGGTGTCAGGAATATAAAACCTACCGCCATATAAATGCCGACGTCCTTAAAGTGTCTTACCCAGTCGGAGGGGTCAACGTATTCGGGCATTTCTGAGAAAAATGGGAACAGTCGAGTGAAATATGTGCCAAGATCGGCAAGGGTGAGAATGTTGGTATTGAATATCGCCCAGGAAAACAAAATAACCACGGGCAGATAAATATGCGAAAGAACTCTGTTTTTAATTACCCAATCAAGCGCGCCGATCTTTTCAAAAAGGATAAAGATCAAAAGAAACGCCGCCCAAATCATAAAGTTGATACCGTTTCCGTCAAAGCAGAGGGCATGCCACACGCCCGTGCAAAGCCACACCGCGCAGAGATTCAAAATAGTGCGTCCCCTCGGGCATCTGCTGCCGCCGAGAGGGAAATATACGTTTTCCTTGAACCATTCGCCGAGAGTCATATGCCAACGGCGCCAGAACTCGCTGACCGAGCGCGACATATAGGGATGAAGAAAGTTATCGGGAGTTTCATATCCGAGCATTCTTCCGATACCGCGCGACATAAGCGAATAGCCGTAAAACTCAAAATAAAGATAAAGAGGAAACGCGAAAAATCCAAGCCACGCGAGAGGTGTAGATATCGAATCGATACCAATACTGTCAATGCCGTAAAGCCCCGCGACCCACACTCTGATTATTCTGTCGGCAAGAAGGATCTTAAGCGCAAGACCGATAATAAACTCATAAATTCCGCTGTTTATTGAGGCAAGAGAAACTCCGCCTTCCTCAAGGCTCTTTTTCCAATCGGCATAGGTCTGAATCGGTCCGCTGAGCACCTGTGCAAAGTTGACAAGATATGCGCCAAGCGCAAAAAAGGATTGCTCGGCTTTGATCTTGCCGTCGTATACCTGGCGCAGATAGGACATATTCTTGAACATATAAAAGCTGAAGCCAACGGGAGCGGCGATAGCAAGCCCTTCGGGAAGGAACGATCCAAATGACTCGGTGATTATCGAAATGATCTTAGGCGAAAGTAAAGCCGCGGCATTCACCAAAGTGCAAAATCCGAAAAGCAGCTTTCGCATTCTGCCCTCGGCAATACCAATGAACAGCCCCGCCGCATAATTAAAAAGCAAACTGCTGGCAAGTATCGCCATCGACATAAGATCGCGCGAGGCAAGCAGATAAAACACTACACTTCCGAGAAAGAGAACGGCACCTCGAAGCTTCTTGCCCGCCAAGGCATAAAGTGCCACCACGGACGGAAGAAATATGAATATAAATTCCGGACTGTAGAAAGTCATGCTCCTTCTCCTTTGCATAGTTTATCAATTTATAATTATACCACAAATTTCGACACAAATCAACAATAACGGTGAATTTTTCAAACAGAAAAAGCAGAACCCGCAAGTTCTGCTTTCAACTGCATTTTAATTTAATTTTCCGTAATATGCATCGCGGAGATATGACACATAGGAATACTCCGCGCTGTAAACGTGGGATGCGTCCATAAGATCAACGCCGTATCTGACAGCACCGTCCGCGCTTTCAACGCTGACAACGGGCTCGGCAAAAAGACCTTCTATACGGTAGCTGACCATTTCTCTTGCCGCGTCATTGGGGAAATATTCGGCATTGTCGAGATAGATCGGGGCGCCCGAAAGCTTATCTTCGGCAACGGTCTTACCGTTCACCTTTACAACGGCACCCTTTGGAGCAATTACGGTCACGTCAACGGTCGGCTTAACCAAAAAATCAATCTCGCCAAGTGTAGGTTCATGCGCACCGAGGAGCGGAGTTACTTCACGATGCGGAATAAGCGTAAACTGCGCGATCATTTCGCCGTCGGCATAAACGCTGTAAAGGGCTTTATTTTCGGCTTTATAGCTGAGCTTTTTGCCGTCAAGAGCATCGGAGAGTGCCTTTTCGGGAGCACCTTTTTTGTCGTATTCGGAATAAAAACCTTCCTCAAATTCGATCATTTCAGAGGTATCGGCATAAAGGAAGCATTCGTTAAATATTCTTTCCGCAGCGTACTTCGGCTGAATACTCTCGTACTCTGCAAGTCTTTTGTTGATGATGCCGAGATTGATAGCCCAGGCAAGATACGCCACCGCGAATATGCCAAGCCAAGCCGTGGCAAAGATCAATCCGCCGCGTGTGAGTCCCTTTTTCATCAGTCCTGCACCTCCCCGTTCAGCATTATCTCATCGATCTCGCTTGCGGGAAGCGCAAGATACGGAATCCATTTCGTACTCGATTTGCTCATAGTGCGGTGTACGATCTCATCGCGGTATGTTTCGCTCGGACCGTGAAGAACTGTAAAAAGCCAAGTCCAACCAAGAGAAGCTACAAGAAGCAACGCAAGCAGAACCGAGATTACAGAGCGAAAAAGGATCACGTCTGACGGGCACTTATTTTTGGTCGGCTTTCTTCTTTGTCCCACGCCGTTGCCATCAAACGGCTCGTCTATCCTTGTCTGATATTCATTAATATTCATAATACACCAAACCGCAATTACTTATTGTTGATAAGCTCGCAAAGCTTATCGGAAAGAGTGCAGAACTCGGCAACCGAAAGACGTTCGCCGCGAATGTTTGCATCAAATCCGCAAGCAATGATCGCATCTGTGATATCCGCCTTTGAAATCTCTCCAAAGCCTGCGGCAAGCGCGTTGGGGAGAGTCTTTCTTCTCTGCTCGAATGCCGCACGCATAGTGCGGAAGAAGATCTTCTCATCCTTCGGCTTGCAGGGGCGGTCGCGGTAAAGATCGATGCGAACAACAGCCGAATCGACCTTCGGGGGCGGCAGAAACTTGCCCGCAGGAACCTTCAAAAGCTTCTTGCAAGTGCCGAAATAATTGAGATAAGCGGTTACCGAGCCGTAATTCGGCGTGCCGGGGAGGGCGCAGAGCCTGTCCGCAACCTCGGACTGGATCATAACCGTGATGCTGTCGAAGGGCAGTCGCGAATCAAGCAGCTCGAGAAGGATAGGAGTTGTGATATAGTAAGGCAGATTCGCGCAGACAGAAACTCCGCCGCGTTCAAAAGCGTCGCCGAGGAGTTCGGGGATATCGGTCTTCATAACGTCCGCGTTGATGACCTTGATGTTTCTGTGCTCGCCGAGAGTGTATTTGAGAAGCGGAATGAGTCCGCGGTCGATCTCGAGAGCCACAACGTTTTCGTAGAGAAGCGCAAGCTCGTGCGTAAGCGAGCCGCAACCCGCGCCGATCTCGAGAACCGTCTTGGTATTCGGTCCGCCGCAGGATTCGGCGATCTCGGCAACGACCTCGCGGTCGGTCAGGAAGTTCTGTCCGAATTCCTTGCGGAAGGTCAGACCGAACATTGCCATGGTGTCTTTTATAGTTCTGATGTCACAAAGATTCATTTTAGCCTCTGAAATTCGGTGTGTGTGATGTGTCAAGAATAAGCGCGGCGTTCGGATTGAAATCCTTGCCCGTGCAAACGGCGGGAAGAGTGACGAACTCTCTGCCGATGTCTATGCTGTAAGCACCGGGGTGATAGTGTCCGCAGATGACGAACTCGACCTTGTCCCTGCCCTCGGTTCCGATGATCTCAAGAACCTCGCCCACATTGTTGACGATATGGCGTTCCTCAACGCCAATGTCAAGGCATTGGTGGCAGAGGATCCAGAATCTGCTTCCCTCGGGCGAGGTTGCAAGAACTTCGCGGAGCGCTTCGATCTGATCCCCGGGAATATAAGTATCTTTCCAATTATACTTAACACCGCTGCCGTAGCGCGTGCCGTCCGAGCTGTAGTTTGCATCAAGGAAGATGAGATTGACCTCATCCGCGCGGCAAACAAAGGGAGGGCGGACAAAATCTGTGACGCGGTAAAAGGTGTCGTCATCAAGATTTTTAAAATCGTGATTGCCCTGCATAACGAGAACGGGCACAGAGCTGTCGCGGATGACCTTTGCCACGCGCGAAAGATGCTCAATATCGTCCGCCTTGCTGGTACTGCCGTTTATAACGTCGCCAAGGCAGATGGCAAGATCAACGCCTGTATTTTCAAAATCAAGAAGAAGCTTTTGCAGCTTACCGAGAGACCGCGAAGGATAACGGTTGTTGTTCGTGATCTCTTCCCTTCCGCAATGAAGGTCGGAAAAAAATCCAATTTTCATAAAAAATCTCCGTTTGGGGATAGAATTTAGTTATACATAATATATGATACTATATTATTGGGAAATAGTCAAGTGGAAAACGGTAAAATCTCATAATAAAAATAAAATAAAAATTCAAAAAGGACTTGAAAAACGCATTCGAATGTGATATAATATTACAGTCGCTGGTGTAGCACAGCCGGTAGTGCAGCTGATTCGTAATCAGCAGGTCGCAGGTTCGAATCCCGTCACCAGCTCCAAAAAGAACAGGGTAGCCCTTTGGGCTACCCTGTTCTTTTTGGAGCTGCTAACTGTAAAGATTCGAACCTCTTGCTGTTGCGCAGCAACAGCAATCTTCTGCGCGCTACCGCAGCACATCAGTTTCGCACAAGTTATGCGCGCAGATATAGGTTCAGAATCCCGTCTTCTTTGATTCGAACCTCTAGGTGTTGCTCTGCAACACCTAAAATCTGCGCGCTACCGCAGCATATCAGTTTTGCACAAATTATGCGCGCAGATATAGGTTCAGAATCCCGTCAGCGGCTTCTTTAATATTTGAATTGTTTAATCGGCATTCAATCTTTTTTCAATATAGCTGTTTTGATGTAAGCCCATATTACAAGCCTCAAAATACAAATCTTTTGCCATTTTCTTATCATTGCAATCTATCAAGGCATTAACCGCAGAATTTATTCCTACTACAGCTTGCCTTCTTCTATCGAAAGGTGTAGTAAAACTTTTCCATTCACCACACAGATATTCAGAAGAAGCTTGAGGTAAAGACAAATATTTCAATAACGTGTTGCTCAAGCTGAAAATCTCATTGCTATCAATCTGTGAAAATCTCGCCGCGAGAGAAGAATACATTGTTTTGTAAAAGATATTCTCTGGAGTTGATTCAGTCTTTGCAATAAAATTCTCAAAATTTCGCTTAACATAATTGATATTTTCTTGGGAAAAAGTGAAATTCTTATTGGAATAAAACGCGGCTCTGTGTATACTAAATTCGGCAAAATACAGTTTATTATTTGAATTTTGCTCTACCGCTTCTCTATATAAATCCCACCAAAAATTGTAGTACCCGTCCTTTTCTAATGCGAGTCTCTGAGTAGCATCGCAAACAAGCCAAAACAAATAACAAGAATCATTATTGATAATATGCTCATAGAATTGTTTGTGGTTTTCATACAAAGAATACCCATCTCTAAGAAAAGCGTAATTATCCGAAATATTCCAAAAACAAAATCCTATATCTTCAAAATCGACAACAACATTATTCTCTATTAGATATTTAAGATAAGCAATTAGTTTCAAATCATTTTCTCTTTTATCTTGAATCGAAATTGCCGAACGCTGACCTGTGATTTTTAGTTTTAAGAATCCATTTCTAATTTCATTATTCATCTATTATCAAAACATTCCTTTATCAACAAGCAACCCCATTCCCGAGGTTGCTTGATTTTATATTACGCCTCAACGTGCTTAAACTGTGCTCCGTAAAGCTCGGAATAAAATCCGTTCTTTGCCATAAGCTCCTCGTGATTGCCCTGCTCCACGATCTTGCCGTCGCGCATAACAAGGATGCAATCGGCGCTCTTGATCGTGTTAAGTCTGTGAGCAACGATGAAGGAGGTTCTGCCTTCCATCAGCTCGGCAAACGCACGGTTGATCTTGATCTCGGTGCGAAGGTCGATCGAGGAGGTTGCCTCATCGAGGATGAGCATCGGGGGCAGGCAAAGCATTACGCGGGCGATGCAGAGGAGCTGCTTCTGACCCTGCGAAAGTCTGCCGCCGTCCTCGCCGAGGGGAGTGTCATATCCCTGCGGCAGGCGCTTGATGAAGGAGTGAGCGTGTGCCGCTTTTGCAGCCGCGATAACCTCTTCATCGGTCGCATCGGGGCGTCCCATTGCGATATTCTCGCGGATTGTGCCCGAGGAAAGCCAAGTATCCTGAAGAACCATACCGAACGAGGAGCGCAGACTCTTGCGCGTGACCTTGGAGATATCCTTGCCGTCAACCTCTATCGAACCGCCTGTGGGCTCATAGAATCTCATAAAGAGGTTCACAAGCGTTGTCTTTCCGCATCCGGTGGGACCGACGATTGCAATGCGCTGACCCGGCTTTGCCCAGAAATTCATATTTTCCATAAAGGGCTTGTCGGTATAGCTGAATGCGAGGGAATGCGCCTCGAGTCTGCCCGAAAGGCTTTCCGGGGAGAGCTCTGCTGCATCAGCGGCATCGGGAATCATTTCCTCGGCGTCAAGAAGCTCGAATACGCGGAGCGCACTTGCAAGCGAGGACTGAAGCTCGGTGATAACGCCCGAAAGCTCGTTGAAGGGCTTGGCGTAGTTGGATGCATAAGTGAGAAGAGTCGAGATACCGCCCGCGGAGATGCTGCTTCCCGAGCTTATCGAAAGGAGCGCGGAAACAAGTGCGACGCCGAAATAAACGAGGTTATTTACAAATCTTGTTGCGGGGTTGGTGATCGAGGAATAGAAGACCGCATCGGTGGTCACCTTGCGGTAGCGATCATTGATCTCGTCAAAGGCTTCAAGGCTCGCCTTCTGATGCGAGAACGCCGCGATAACATCGCGTCCGCCAACAGCTTCGTCGATAAGCGCCGTCTGCTCTGCGGAGGTCGCGCTTCTCTTCTTAAAGAGCGAGAAGGTACGCGATGCAATAAAGCCCGCCACAAACATTGACATCGGGGTGAGGATCGCAACGATCAGTGCGACCTTCCAGTCGATAATGATCATAAACACAAGCGTGATAACGATTCCGAGCACGCTTGAATAAAGCTGAATGAGTCCCGTCAGCAGACCTTCGGAAAGGCGGTCCGTGTCGGCGATAATGCGCGAGAGGACGTCACCCGAGGCGTGGTTATCAAAATATGATACGGGAAGCTTCTGGAGCTTGCGTACTGCCTCGGAGCGGATATCGCGGACGATCATCGTGCCCGCGCGTGTTGCGATCAAGCGGACGAACCAATCAAGGATCGCGCCCACAACGGTCAGCGCAAGAATGACGGGAATGATCTTCCCGATTCCTTCAAAATCAACATCGCCCTTACCGACGATAAGGTCAATGCCGTTACCGACGAGAACGGGGATATAGTGCGACATAACCGTTGATGCCGCGGCGAAGATGAATGCGATAATGAAAAGAGGAATAAATCTCTTTGCGAATCCGAGCAGACGGCGGATGACGTACTTCTGCTCCGATTTTGTAAGCTTGGAGGCTTTCTTATTCTTTGCCATCAGTTTTCACCTCCGTACTGAGTTTCATAGGTTTCGCGATAAACGGAGCAGGATGCAAGAAGCTCATCATGACGTCCGATACCAGCCGCTTCACCGTCATCGAGAACAACGATCGAATCGCAATCCTTCACAGCAGAAGGTCTTTGCGAGATAATAACGGTTGCGGGCGAATCCTCAAGCTTTGCGATATTGCTTCTGACAAGAAGATCGGTCGCGTAGTCGAGAGCAGAAAAGCTATCGTCAAGGATGAGTATCTTCGGCTTGCGGATAAGTGCGCGCGCGATTGCAAGGCGCTGACGCTGACCGCCCGAGAAGTTTGCACCTCGAGCTTCAACACGCGCCTCAATGCCGCCCTCTTTTGCAAGAACGAAATCGAGTGCACCCGCAGCCTCAAGAGCCGCGCGAATGTCATCATCTGTCGCATTCGGGTTACCCCAACGCATATTTTCCGCAACTGTACCCGCAAAAAGGTGCGAGGACTGCGGAACTACGGCGATCAGCTTACGCAGATCCATTATGGGGTAGTCCTTGACGTTTCTGCCAAAGACGAAAACTTCGCCGGCGGTGACGTCATAAAATCTCGGGATAAGATCCACAAGGGTGGTCTTACCCGATCCCGTACCGCCAAGAACACCAAGACGCTTGCCCGCGCCGAGGCTGAAGCTGATATCCGAAAGCGAATCTTCCTTGCTGAGTCTGTAACGGAAGGAAGCGGAGCGGAATTCGATTGCGGGGGCAGAAAGATCGATCTCGATCTCCTCGTGCTCCTCGTCGCTTTCAATGGGCATTGCAAGCACGCCGCTGATTCTCTTGGCGCACGCGCCCGCCTTGGTGAGTGTTACAATGAGATTTGCAAGCTTGACAAGCTCAACAAGGATCTGCGACATATAGTTATAAAGCGCGATGATCTGTCCCTGAGTCAGCCTGCCCGAATCAACGGCAAGTCCGCCGTTTTTGACGATCATAATGATCGCAAGATTTACGATAACGTATGTCAGGGGATTGAGAAGCGAGGACACTCTGCCGGCAAAGATAGTTTCCTTTGCGTGAGCGGTGTTTGCCGACTCAAAAGCCTCGACCTGCTCGTCCTGATGGTTGAAGGCGCGGATAACGCGGACGCCGCGGAGGTTGTCGCGGGTGTGGCGTGTCAGCTTATCAAGCTTCGCCTGAACCTTTGCAAACATCGGAATGCCGAGTAGGATGATCGCGAAAACCACAACCGCAAGAGCGGGAACCGCAAGCGCGAAAATTATCGACATTTCGGGGTCGGTGATATAAGCCATAACGACCGCGCCGAAAACGATGAAGGGCGAGCGCAGAAGCAGACGCAGACCGAGGTTGATGCCGTTCTGCAGACGGTCAACGTCGGCGGTAAGGCGTGTCAGAAGAGCCGATGCTCCCGCCTTATCAGAAGACTCGCGCGAAAGGTAAAGCGTGTGCTTAAACAGATCGCGGCGAAGCGCGCAAGAAAATCCGACGGATGCCTGTGCGGAAAAATACTGCGATGTCAACGACAGCACCATACCTACGGTCGCCGACAGCACCATAAGCCCGCACATACGCCAAACGATTGCGGGATCACCGCCCTCTCCAACACCGTGGTCAATGATCTCGGCAACGAGAAGCGGAACAAGAAGCTCAAGCAGAGCCTCAATGAGTTTCATAAAGGGTGCAACAACGGTCTGCCGTCTGTAACCCTTTGTGTACTTCCATAACTGTTTCATTTTTTCACTCTCTTAAAATGATATTTTACAAATATTAATTATATCATATTTGTCAATCTTTTTCAATAGCAAAAACGAATTCGCAGGTAAAATCTGCATAATTCGGCATTCCTCTTGACTTTTCACACATATTGATATAAAATATAGTCAGAAAAGCAATCGGAGGAAAAATATGAAATATAAACTCATCAGAACAATTTCTGCGGCAATGATGATTTTAATGCTTGCGGGCTGCACCCCATCCCTACCAGACGAGACCTCTGCACTCGAGGTTGACGTTACACCCGAGCCCACAAAAGCAGCGGAAACAACGGCAGAAGCAACCACAGAAGAAGAAACGACCGAGGAGGTTACAACGAAACAAATGGAAGTAATGACAAATCCCTACTCTCCGCTCAATTACGAGGATATCAAAGCAATTTGGCTCTCGCAATTTGACCTGAACAGCGTTTATTGCTCGGGCAGTTCGCAAAACCCCGAAGCCACATACCGCAAATATCTTGATAAGATCCTCGATAACGTAGTTGCCAACGGCTTCAACACCGTCATCGTTCAGGTACGTCCGAATGCGGACAGTATGTATCCCTCCGAATACTATCCGATGTCGAAATACGTTGTCGGAAGCTATGGCAAGGATGCAAAATATGATCCCTTTGCAATTATGATCGAGGAAGCGCACGAGCGCAAGCTCTCTGTTCAGGCGTGGATCAACCCGATGCGCGCAATGACCACCGATGAAATTGCAAAAGTTTCAAACGATTACCTTATCAAGCAGTGGTACAAGGATAAGGAAACCAAAGGAAAGTATGTTGTTGCAAACGGCTCGAACTATTATCTCAATCCCGCTTACGAGGATGTGCGCAGTTTGATAATCAACGGCGCGCGTGAAATTCTTCTCAAATACGAAGTCGACGGTCTGCATATGGATGACTACTTCTACCCCACCACGGAATCCTCCTTTGACTCCGCGGCTTATAAGGAATATAAAGCAAACGGCGGCAAAAAGTCGGTTGAAAACTTCCGCAAGGAGAACCTCAATCTGCTCGTTTCGGGACTTTGGCAGATGACAAAGTCTGTCAACCCCGATATGATCTTCGGAATCAGCCCCGCGGGCAACATCAACAACGTCCGCCGCGACGGTGCAGACGTTGACACCTGGTGCGCGACCGAGGGCTACATAGATTATATCTGCCCGCAGGTCTACTTCGGACTTGAGCATCAGAATTACGATTTCGTCAAGGTCTGCAAGACCTTCAGCGACATCATCAAGACCGACAAGGTCAAGCTCATCATCGGCATGACCCTCGGCAAGGCAAAATCCGGAGTCGATAACTACGCCGGCACGGGCAAAAACGAGTGGGCGCAGAATAAGGATATCCTCAAGCGCTGCCTTGAGCACACCGAAAGCCTCGATAAGTGCATCGGCGTCGCGTATTTCTGCTATCAGTATTTCTACTCCCCCACATCGGGTGCAGAGGTTAAGGAAACCAAGACCGAAAGGGATAATTTTATTCCCGTGTTAAAGGGAATCAGTTGGAAATAACGTACCATACATAATTTCAGCACCAATTCCGTATGGACAGCACGGTATTTTTCATTGATTGAACGCAGAAAACAAAATAGAATGACGTAGTACAATAAAAGGACAAAGAGTTTTCAAGCTCTTTGTCCTTTTTATTATTTATTTCAGAGCTATTGATAGTCTCAAATATTGGCAAACGGTATCACCGTAGCACAAATTTATTGCATTGGATAAATATGGTGCAATATATTATTGAATAAAATCAAAGTTTCGTTGACAAAGATATTGATTTGTGATATACTAATACAAATATCGAAAGCACTCAAACGAAAGGGGGCTTTTCAGTGAAGAAAAAGAATTTTTATGAATCAGAAGAAAGAGATTACCGCGCCGATATATTGGATATCATACGGAGCGGCAAGGAAGATGACGAAGTAAGACTCCTGCTTGAGGACTATCACGATAACGATATCGCGTCCGTCCTTGAAGAGCTGACAGCCGAAGAAAAAGACAGGCTTTTGCGCATACTCGGTAACGAAGGTATGTCCGAGGTCGTAACCTTCCTTGAAGACGCGAGTGATTATCTCTCAACGCTCGACGCTGACCGCGCGGCTGATATTATCGAGCAAATGGACGCCGACGAGGCACTCGAGGCTCTTGAAGACCTTGATGATGACGTAAAACTCGAGGTCCTCGGACTTATTGAGGATGAGATAAAGGAAGATATAGAGCTCCTTGATTCCTATGGCGACGACGAGTTCGGCAGTATGATGAGCACAAATTATATTTCCGTCCGTCGGAATATCAGTATAAAGCAGGCTATGCGAATACTGATTGCCGAGGCAGCCGAAAATGACAACATACACACCATTTTCGCATCCAAAGAGGACGGCAGCTTTTACGGTGCCATCGATCTCAAGGAACTCATCATAGCAAGAAGCGACACACCGCTCGAAGATCTGATATACACAAGCTTTCCTTACGTTTACGATACCGACAGCATCTGTGAAAACATCGAGCATCTACGCGGATATTCGGAGGATCTGATACCCGTCATTTCATCCAAGGACAACAGCCTTCTCGGCGTTATCACCTCTATGGATATCGTCGAGATCATTGACAAGGAGATGGGCGACGATTACGCGAAGCTTGCCGCGCTCAGTTCAGAGGAGGAACGGGACGAGGGGCTTTTTGCAAGTATGAAAAAGCGAGTTCCCTGGCTTATCATCCTGCTGTTTTTAGGACTCGGAGTTTCCGCAGTTGTGGGGCTTTTCGAAAGCGTGGTCGAGGAGCTTCCGATGATCGTTGCCTTTCAATCGCTCATCCTCGGAATGGCGGGAAACGTGGGAACGCAATCGTTGGCGGTTACCGTAAGGGCTCTGGGCGGCAATGACGACTTCGGCATAAAAAAGCAACTTCTGATAATAGGCAAGGAAACTCGCGTAGCGCTTCTTAACGGCCTCGCTCTCGGTCTTTTCTCTTTTGCAATAGTTGGTGCATACCTTGTATTGCTCGGAGGACACTCCCCCGCCGTAGCCTTCACCACCGCAGGCTGCGTCGGCGCGGCTCTTTGGTTTGCCATGACGATATCGGGCTTTACCGGCGCGGCGATACCCATGTGCTTCTACCGCCTCGGAATAGACCCCGCCGTTGCATCCGGTCCTCTGATCACAACAGTAAACGACCTTGTAGCGGTCGTAAGCTACTACGGCCTCGCTTGGGCGTTATTGCTCAACTTTGGAAGATAAGAGGAACGCTAATATATCCGTAATACGCCAAAACCACCCCGCGAGCGGGGTGGTTTTGTTATAAAATCAATTAGTCAAGCTTAAGAGTTCTGACCTCTTCAAGTGCCTTGAGGAGGAATTCATCAACGCTTACTGCGCCAAGATCTACGCCGCCGCGGTTACGGACGGCAACCTTGCCCTCTGCGGCTTCCTTCTCGCCGACGACGAGCATATAGGGAACCTTCTCGAGCTGTGCCTGACGGATCTTGTAGCCGATCTTTTCGTTTCTCGCATCAACCTCGGTGCGGATGCCCGCAGACTCGAGTCTTTCGCGTACTGCCTTTGCATACTCCTCGTGCTCAACGCCGATGGGGAGAACTCGAACCTGTTCGGGAGCCATCCAAAGAGGAAGTGCGCCCGCGAACTTCTCAAGCACGAGAGCGAGTGTACGCTCATAGCAACCGAGAGAGGTTCTGTGGATGATGTAAGGAGTAACTCTCTGGTCGTTGGAATCGGTGTATTCCATACCGAACTTCTTTGCAAGAAGCATATCGATCTGGATGGTGATAAGGGTGTCTTCCTTACCGTGTACGTTCTTGATCTG
>JAGBRZ010000056.1 GCA_017632155.1 Clostridia bacterium | reverse complement strand
GCCACATCTGTGTCAACAATGATTTTATGCTTATTCTTGGGTTCCAATCGGTATCCATAGAATGCAGTTCCTCCCCAGTATTCACCGCGACGGCTTCGAGTCTTATTTGCACTTTTGATTTTTACAGACAAATCCTTGCTATACAACCCATTGATCAGATTACGCAAGGCCAGTTCAAGACCGCCGGTAGTGCCGACATAGTTGTTACTGTCGAAGTTATCATTCACAGATATGAATCGTGTGCCAAACAAGGGCAGAATCAACTCTAAATAGGCGCCCACCTCAAGATAGTCACGACCGAAACGAGATAAGTCTTTTACAATAATGGCATGGATCTCCTTCTGGCGTGCTAACTCCATCATTGCCATAAATCTGGGACGGTCAAAATTGGTTCCGGTATAACCATCATCACAGAATTCAATGATTTCATATTCCTTCAGTTCTGGATGCGAATCGTAGTAATCCTGCAAGAGTTTTCTCTGGTTCGAGACACTGTTACTTTCGGTTTTATCCGACGTCTTCAGATCAAAGTCCTCCAAGGACAGACGAATATAGAACGCCAGCTTCTTTTTACATAGCATATCGTTCTACCTCCCTCTGGCGGATGGCAGCAAGATGTATTACCTCATCCAGCTCATCCTTAAATCTGAATTTGACCTCAACATGCCCATTGTTATACAGAATCATCTCATCTATGAACGCATCAATCATTTCCTCTGTCAGAGTTTCAGCATTTTGGTATTGCTCGATAATTTGCGCCCACGAACCGTTCATAGCATACGTTTGACTATACTTTTGTGCTTCCTTTTCCAGTTCAGCAAGAAAGATTCGGAGTTCATCAGCTTTCTGGGCATATTCTTGCCCCATACTGATATAATCGCTTTGGCTGAGCACACCATTTGCAAAATCCTCATATAAAGACGCCTTCAGACTCATATACTTCTCAATTTGTTTCTTTACGTTACGGATTTGATCGCTGTAAATACGATGTTTTGTTTTACTGCTTTCCTTTTTATTTAGAGCAATAATCATTTCTCTGGCATCGGTAAACAGCTTTATTTGCGTGCGGATCAGTTTCAAAGCAATATCTTCGACATCCTGCTTCTTAACCGCTTTTTTTACGCAATATGAAGAATTGTAATTTTCGTGCAAAGCACAATAATACCAAGCAGTTACTTTGCCATGACTGTGTTTGTTTCTAAGGAACATAGCCTGTCCGCACTCGCCGCAGCGAAGATGCCCCTTAAAAATGCTGGCTTTTTTGCTTTTAGAGTTATAGACAGCGGTTTGACCGTGTTCTTCCTTCATGCGCACGAAGTATTCCTGAACCTTATTAAAAAGTTCTTCAGTAACAATAGGCTCATGTGTACCTTTAGTAACAATCCATTCTTCGCGTGGTACCGGTTGAGATCCTTTTTTGCCTGTAGAGTGGTATGTGGAACGAAACTTACCAGATACCATCCACCCAAGATATATTTCATCCTGAAGAATACGCCGTACAGTTTGCATATACCACTTAGAATTCTTAAAGTGATCGGTACTGGCAATCCCTCTTTCATATAATAAACGCCCCGGAGATGGAATTCCGTTTGCATTCATCGTAGTTGCAACAAAATGAACCGTATTACCTTCTGCGAGCAATTCAAAAAGCTGTTTTACAATCGGCGCAGTCTCTTCATCAATAATAAGATGATGCTTGTCTGCGGGATCCAGTCGATAACCATATGGCGCACGACTGCCGGCAAATTTACCTTGCTCCTGAATAGTACGCATAGTGGAACAAATCTTCCTTGAGATATCTTTCGCATACATCTCATTAGCCATATTCTTCAACTGTACAGAGATATCCGCTTGTTGGTACTTGGTATCAAAACGGTCTGTAACCGATATAAACCTACACCTAAAAAACGGAAATACCATTTCGATATATTCGCCAGACTCAAGATAGTTTCTTCCCAAACGAGAAAGGTCCTTGACGATTATACAATCAATCTTTCCGTCACGTAGATCATTCATCATTCGTGAAAATTCCGGTCGGACAAAGTCGGTACCGGATATATCATCATCACTGTAAATGTCGAACACGGTAAGGTCCGAATGCTCAGAAACATAATCCTTCAGCAATTGAAGTTGATTACCAATCGTGTCGGCCTCACGCTTCCTTTCTGTTTCTACAGAAATTCGTGCATATAAGCCTGCGCGGTAGACCTTATCGACCGGCTTTATCACCGCTGGTTCTGCAACAGTGGTTTTTCGGCTTTTTCGTGCCATTTAACTCGCTCCTTTCTGTTCAAGATAATAATCCTGTACTTGTGAAACGAGTGCTTGATAATCTTGCATATGAGTAAACGTCAATTCGATTCGCTTATCTTCATAGATAACAATACTCTCAATGCATTCCACTGCCACACTTCGTGTTAAGCTTTGGATGTTGCGGTATTCAAGGAAATCTTGGATCCACTGCTGTGGAGCATTCCCGTTTTCAAGATACAGATTGATTTCGCGACGCACCTGTTCTTCGGCTAATTGTGCATCAGCAATTCGAGTTTCGTACTGCTCTTTAATATCAAGATAATCGTCTTTTGAAAGAATGCCATCCTTCATATCCTCATATGCCGACATTTTCAGCCTACGATATCGGTCAATTTCTGCCTCAACCGCAAGTAACCGTTCCTCGGCCTTCCTTATACTAAGGCGGCGCATAGGGGCACTTCTAATAGTCTGCAGGCATGTATCCAGTTCCATTAGTAAACGGATATGCTCCTGCAGAAGTTTCAGCACGGTATCTTCCAACTGACTTTTAGAGATACGGTGTGTTGAACACTTGCCGGTTTTCTTGTGATGACCACAAATATAATAATAGAATTTCTTTCCGCTTGCAGTCTGTGTTTTCCGTATCATAGGACCTCTGCAGTCGCTACAGTATAGCAAACCTGCCAACGGGAATACCCCTTCTTCATTCGGTGAAGTTCGGGTATCCAATTCAAGAAGCCGTTGTACAAGCAGAAATATCCTTGGCTTGATGATTGCTTCGTGGGCATTTTCAAAAATCGCCCATTTTTCTTCTTCATTAACGATTACTGTTTTTATTTTGTAATTGGGCCTTGTTCGGATCCCTTGTACAAGAGTTCCTACATAGACCGGGTTTGTTAAGATGCGTCGTACCGCCATAGGCACCCACTGTGCCTTACTCTTGGTCTTAAAAGAGGTTTTATAGGATAATCCTCGGCTTTTCTTATATTCCATCGGTGACAAAACACCTTGCTCGTTCAGTTTTCGAGCTATGGTGTCCGGGTTGAGACCTTCCAGTTTCCAACGGAATATATCCCGCACGACTTCTGCGGCATAAACATCAATAACAAGTTTGTTTTTATCCTCTTCGGATTTCTCATAACCGTATGGCGCAAAAGCACCGATAAACTCGCCGTTTTTACGCTTTACTTGCAACTGACTGCGGATTTTGATAGAAATATCTCGGCAGTAGTTGTCATTCATCAGGTTCTTCACCATGATGTTAAAATCATCAGAGCTGCTTCTGGTGATGGTGTCGATTCCGTCGTTTATAGAAATCAAACGAACCCCATAATACGGAAAAAGGCGATCGATATACTTTCCGGCATTGATGTACTCTCTGCCAAAACGAGACAGATCCTTTACAATGACGCAATTCACGATCCCGGCGCGGATGTCATCCATCATGCGCTGGAAATCAGGCCGGTCATAATCTGTCCCTGTATATCCATCGTCTTCTCTTATCGACACTATTGTTATGTCAGCTTTGTCTTTAACGAAGTCCAGAATCAGCTGTTTTTGATTGGAAATACTGTTACTCTCAGTTCTTGCGCCGCTAATACTGATTAAGTCCTCCTTGGACAGACGCACATAAGCAGCAGCATTATACTGAATAAGATTTGTAGTTTCCATAAGCTCACTCCTTTGGATGGATTGTCAGTACGGCCGACAAACATTCCAAAGGTGAGTATGATTTTTTAGTCCGTGAGTAAGTAGAGCCTAAAACTTTGAAAAAATCTATACTTTTCGGACATTTCCATAACTTACCGTTTACATTGTTCGCAGAAGATCCTCGAAATTCTGCTGGAATGATGGTCCGTCTGACTTATAATTTACTTTTACGGCCACATCACCGATGCGAAAACAATAGGGGTTCTGAATCTGTTGTAAAAAGCTCAGAACTCGTTCCTGCACTGGTTTTGATTCGTCTATGTGAACGGAGTTTAGATCAACTAAGCTACTTTTATCAACGCTTCTTATATCCACACTCTTAAGCGTAGCGACATCATTCTTATCGTAACTATACATTGGATACTCCTTTCTTTTATATAGAAATTATTGCCATTAAGGTGCTCGTCTATTCAACGAGCTTTTGATTTTAACGTCCACCCGGCGCCTGCAGCGAACAGGTCCATAGGAGTTTCACCTTCCCGCCTTCATTGTGGCCGGACCGCGAATTACGGAAGTATCATTGTCCCAAATTCGCGTCTTGGCGAAATGCAGGAGCCACCCGCATATTATTACTCTTGGTTCTGCTTGCCAGGCAGACGGATAGGCGCTCAGCGAAAATGGAAAGTACCGGTTCTGGACTATTCGGTTTTCAAGGTGCATAAAAGACATAGGGATGCTTTCATAATGTAAAAACACCTGAAAAATCGCAAATATAGTCGCTCCGGCAAAATTTTTTCAAAAAAAGACTCCGGATTGCTCCGGAGCCTCTTTCTCAGATATTAAATTTGCTTATTTTTAGGGCAATTCGCATAAGTATGTACTGGTGTAGATCTTCATCGTACTGACCGTTTATATAACAATGATGCTCGATAAGCGGTGCGTATAAATCTACAATCTTCTCAAAATCGTCATGATTGCCTGCCACAGCGCCCTGTAAGGTGATTCGGAATATGTCTCTATCCATTCTCATCACCACCTTCAGACATTTTTTTGCGGAGATGCTTCAGTCCCTTTTGTTTTTGGTCTGACACGTACTGAGCCGAGCAGTTCAATCTTTTTGCAATTTCGCCCACGGTCAGTTCATCCACATAAAGAAATTTTAGAATCTGTTGTCTCATCAACGGCAACTCCGCGTATGCTGTTGCAAGACGTTCTTCTTCAAAGTTGAAATCATCATCTTGATAGAGAAGCTGTCGCATCCACTCATCCTCCGAAACGGGGACATTCTCCTCAAACAGTTCTTCCAAGGATACAATATCAACCGGGATCTCCGTCTTGCGAAGATAATTGAGCTTTGCACGTCGTATTAACGTGTCGAGCCATGCGGTAAATCTCGCACGGAGCTCATCTCGATCAGCGTTTTGTCGGTAGTCCAAACATATGCCTCCTTTGGGGCATACCACCGAGCAAAACTTTTATATTTACAACATGCCACAGTGGCATGCCGTGAAATTATATTCTGTGTTCGTACAGATGGGTCCACAGCAATCAGAACATGGGAATCACCTCCTTTCTGCAAAACAAACAAAAAGCGACCCAACCATAAATGAATATGGTAAGGCCGCTTATACTGGCGTGCATATAGAACCGGCGGACAAATGCCGGTCATTTTCATTTCTATTCTATTAGCTTTTGCTTTC
>JAGBRZ010000055.1 GCA_017632155.1 Clostridia bacterium | reverse complement strand
GATTTGTGGTGTGAATGGTGATCTTTTCCTCGTCGCTCGCTTCCTCTGCGGTAACGTCCTCCACGTCGCCATCCTGCAGGTAGCCGCCAAGCTCGAACTCAAGCAGCTTGCTATCGTCCACGAAGCGGGGGAGCTTCACGATCATATCCCAATAGCCGTAGTAGGTGTTGTAGTAGAACTTAACGACCTCTGCGCCCTCGATGCCGGTGATGGTGATGTCGCCGAGTGCGAGTGCACTGCAATCGAACTCGCCAACCTCGTTCATGCTGATGAGCAGCCAATAATCGGTGTTGGAGAGGATGTTGCCCGAAACGATGTTGCGGTAGTCCTCTGCATCGGCAAAGGACTTGTGAAGCGAGATGCAATCGTCAGGGATTTCAACCTTGGTCGCACCGCCCTTTTCGGTTGCGGTGATGCCGCTTGCGGATGCGTTTTCTGCGTAGCCGCCAAGTGCGAACTCAAGCTTTGTGCCCGCGATCTGCTCCAATTGGAGGCGGATCGAGAGGTAATCGTATCTTGCATCGTAATCCACCGCGATATCGGTGTACGTTACACCGTTGATCTGAACGATGCTGTCGGTGATCATGTCCATGGGGAGGTCGCTGACCACAACGATCTCCATCCAATAGTCGGTGTCTCCTGCGAAATTGCCCTCGGTGAGCTTATAGGAGCTGTCACAGCTTGCATCGGAATAGATTCCAACCGATTGAATCTCGATATCGTCTGCCAATGCACCAAGCACTGCGGCAACCCCCGTGATCGGCGCGCCAAGCGCGTGTCCGCTAACGTCGATGTCAATGCTCGGAGGAGTGGGGATCTGCGCCAGCTTGAGCTTCACGTCAAGATAATCGTAGCTCGAATTGTATTCTGCGCTGACGATCTCGGCGCGCACACCGCTGATCGAGATCAGCTCCTTGGTCAGTGCCGCCACGCTCTTGTCCTCTGCTGCAAATACCGTGAACGATACCCAGATGTCCATGTTGTTATAGAACTGCGTGGAAGAGGTGATCTCGGAGGTTCCCGCCTCATCGGTCGAGAAAACGACATCGTCCACCGTAACCTTTGCGGCAGCCTCGGTGATCTCAACGTCGGCAGGCGTTTTTCCGGAGCCGTAGCCGTTGATGGTGAGGTCGATCGAGGTGATGGGTTCTCTGGGGATTTTGGGCAGACCGAAAATAATCGTTCCCACACCGCTCGTATAGTTGGCGGTGATGCTCGTTGGGGTTACACCGTTGAGATGCACCTTCTCTGCCGAGAGATCGGAGATGTCATATCCCGCCGCCGCACTGAATACTACCTGGAAATAGTAGTTCTCGCCGATCTCGAGCGCCCAGGATCCGCTGAGGAGCGAATCCGCCTCGGGATCGTCGCTTATGCCGGTGATCGTGGTATCGATGATGATATCCGAGGAAGCCTCGATCTGTACGTCGCCTGCCTTTGCGCCTCTCTCATAGCCCGTAAGATCAAAGGTGAAGGTGTCCACAGCTGTTGCCTTCAATTGGGGAAGCTTGAACTTGGCATAATAGAGATCGAATCCGGGGAATGCCTCATATTCCTTTGCCACGGGTGTAACACCGTCGAGCGAGATCAGCTCCGCATTCAGAAGCGACGGGTCATAGCTTCCGGCGGCGGAAAATTCAACGATCAGCCAATAGTCGGTGTTTGCCGTCAGGATGGTGTCCTTAAGATAATTGTCCTCGTCGTTGCTGGTTCCGATATAGGCACCGCCGATTTCGATCACGTCGGGGGCGGTTACGGTCAAGCCGGCAACCTTACCGTCTGCATCGATCGCACTGCCAGCACGGTAGCCTTCCACGTGGAAGGAGGCAAAGGTCACGGGCTTGATCACACGCACCGACTCGGCGATCGACGTGGTGTTCGTGCCGATCATCTGCTTGCCGCTCTTCTGATACATACTGCAGCCCGCTCCAACGATGCTGGAGACCTTTTGAGTCGACAGTGTGCTGATGGCAATACTGAAATCCTTAATCTTGTTGACCGTTACGTTTTCCTTGAGCGTGACAGACTGTGTGGCGTTTCCGTAGACCGAAATACCCGCGAGCTTGCACGTAAAGGAGCCGCTTTCGTTGTAGCTGCCGTTGACCGTCAGCCCGAAGGGGGTACCGCCCAACACGGTTGTGCCGCCCTCCACGTACACAACGCCCCAAACGTCCTGCCCGTTACGCGAAGCGGTATAGCCGTTCAGCTCACCCACCTGAAGGAGGACGTTTCCGCCGGAGTTCAATACGGCGTGGCAGGATGCTGCAACACCACTCTTGACACGGCCGTAAAGGTTGCCGCTCTCAAGTGTGAATTTGCCGTTCCTTGCCCAAACGACCGCACCGTCTACGGTGTGGTTGGAATAATAGAAGATATTAGCGCCGCCCTTAACCGTGAGGTTATCGGTTGCGCTGTCCAGATGGAAGAGTGATCTTACCTGACCTGCCCCCGCTGAGGTGACGGACACCGGCTGGTACAGATTGAGCACCTTTGTGCCAACGATCTCGAGGATACCGTTTGTATTTTCAGCCGATGTAAACTCCTCGTTGATCTCGTTGACCACGTCTATGTAGGTCGCGCTTGGATCTCTGAGCTTCTCGGAAAGTTCCTGCAGGGTTTTAACCTGATACGCGGTTGCTTCTGTGAGTCCATCCTGCATTTCGGCTTCAACAGCAAAGATGCCGACCGGCATGACACCAAGGATCATTAAAAACGCAAGAAGCAACGATACCGTTTTTTTCATATTCATGTTGTATTCTCCTATCATTATTTTTTACGAATTAATGGTTTGTAACGCTACATTGCCGTCAGAGCAGCTACGAGATAGCGCGAGCCGACCGACGAATAGAAGAAGTTGTCGATAAGACCGTCCTTCTTCGCTTGCATGACCTCACGGGCGAGGTCGGGAGCAGAGTTCTCATCGCATAGGAACACGATCTTGCAGTTTGGCGTATTTGCTCTGACCGCTTTTGCTTCGGCAAGGCGAACCTTTATGTCCGTGGCTTTGCCAAAGGCAACCTCGGAGAGCAAAATCTCCGGCTGCATCGCCTCACATT
>JAGBRZ010000054.1 GCA_017632155.1 Clostridia bacterium | reverse complement strand
TGTTGGTTTCAACTATTGGGGCACAGATTATTACTATGTGAAGAATCTGCAGGGTGACGTATACGAGATCTATCGGGATGATTACGGTACTCTTACCTGTGTCGCGAAATACGTGTACGATGCTTGGGGTAATATTCTGGCAATTACCGACGGTAGTGGAACCGACGTATCGGCCGTGGCAGATCATATCGCGAATGTTAACCCGATTCGATATAGAAGTTATTACTATGATAGAGAAACGAATCTGTATTACCTCGAAACGAGATACTACGATCCCGAGACGGGTAGATTCTTGAATGCGGATAGCATTGATTATTTGGATCCAGAAACGCTAACGGGATTGAATTTGTATGCTTATTGTATTAATAATCCTGTGATGTATTTGGATTCAAGTGGAACTTTTTGGAGTAAGCTTAAAGAATTTGGAAAGAACTGTTTGAAAGCTGCTGTTGTAGTAGTCAGTGTGGTTGGAGCAGTAGCTACGGTAGCAGCTGCAATTGCAGGGACTATTTCCTCGGGAGGTGCAGGGGCGGTTGCTATTCCAGCTGCTATAGCGGTTGCTGCAGAATGCGTGGCTGTTGCTACTGCAGCAATAGCCACAATAGGGGTTGTTTCAGTTGCTACTGCAGAAATTGGTTCAGCGATTACAAATATGATAGGTGAAAATGGTACACCTATAAACAGCCATACTCCATGGAGATCTGGTCAAGGAGTTGAACGAATAGATGTGGAAAATCCAGCTCCAGGAAAAAGAGATGGTCAAATTCATTATCATGATCCAAAAGACAAAAAATATATGTATGATTTTGCAACGCGTCAATTTCAAAATCCTACTTCAAGACTAAGAAAATTATTTGAAAACAAGGATTTTCTAAGAGGTATAAAAAAAGCATATAAAAAATTGGGAGAACGGTGGTAATGCCAAAAACAGTATATAAAAATTCCTCAATGAAAAAATTAACAAGCTTACAATTCTTGGAAATATTTTCTCCTAGAGTAGACTTAATTCAAAAAAAAATTATCCAGTTTTTTTCGGAACTAAAAATATGTGGTGATACTGAAATATGGTTAAATTCCATGAAATCAGAATTGACCAGTGATCAAATTATAGAGCAATATGGTTCCTTAACATTTTATGAGTGGACTTGTAATGAACTATATTTTGACAAAAAGGAGATAAACCATTGTTTTAAAAAAGCACTTCAATTGATAATAAAACAAATAGAAAACTTTTTAAAAGAGAGTTTTCCAAGCAATAAATTTTGTATTATTGCTTCTGTTCAATATGGAAAGTTAGCAAATATAAATGTAAGAATACATTTATATAGAGAAAATGAGTTGTATCTAGAACCAGAGTTAAAGGATTTTAAACAACCTATATTATACGAATTTTTTGAATCATAAAGAAAGTGCTTGTTTTCAAAAATCTTTCCCCGAGGTGCTTTGGCGCCTCGGGGTTCTTCTTGACAATGCGTGTTGTTTTTGCTATAATGAGTTTAGAAATATCTAGTATCTATCAAGAATTATGGGATGGGTTTGGTAATAAAACTGGAGTAATTTAATTTGCAGGTGGAGTTGCTGGGATCCATTTTAATGATATTTTTTGGAGATAATATTATGTGGGAATTTATAAAATATTGTTTTTATTGTATGGGTATTACAATAAGTGCCGCATTTGGATATAATCCTTCTGGATTATTATGGAAAACTGGAATTATAGGCGTTTTGACTATAATAGTATTACTTGTCTTGACAATTTGTATTATATATTTATTATTCTTTATAAAACGAAAAATAAATAGTAAGATGATTACTATAATCATTATTTTATTTGTTTTAATAGTAGTCAGTACAGTATTTTTTGTATTGGATGCTCCCGTAGCGGATCAAGCGACCGATCAGATTAGTGAATATGGAGAAGTGAATTGTTTTGTTTCAAAATCCTTAAAAAATGATTTTCAAGGAATACTCCCTCAGACATTGTCTGAAAAAGAATATCCCCTACATTATTCATATCATTACCAGTGTGCTGTCTTTGGCGATCCGAGGTTTGATATTCAGTTGCAATGCTACTATGAAAATATCGACGATTTTGATGCTGAAGAGCAACGGATTCGAAGCTTGACAGATGGAAGTTATTATTTTGACGGCGGAAATGAATATTTGTTGATTTCTGGTTCGGAGCAGGAGATTTCGGCTGTACTCGATGATACGCCACGTGATGGCGTGAAGTATACGTTTGAGATTGCATGTATCTCTCGAGAAAATCGGACGATCGAATATTTTGTTGCGTATCAGTGGGACGGGGCATTATTCAATGAAAATGTTGTGGCTTTTTTGTCACGAGTGAATCACTCAATCAGCGGCTAAATAAATATTGATATCTTTCCCCGAGGTGCTTCGGTGCCTCGGGGTTCTTCTTGAGAATGCGTATTGTTTTTGCTATTGAGGAAAAGTGCTTGCGGGGGGCAGGAGGATTCCATACTTCGCTTCGCTCCGTGGCAAGTTTGCTTCGCAAACGTTGCACCCGCCACCGCATTCGCGGTGGGCGATTTCTGCGTACCAACTGCTCTGCCAAAACAAAAAGGTCGCCAATCGGCGACCTTTTTGTTTTGGCAGGGGCAGGAGGATTCGAACCCGCGACCCACGGTTTTGGAGTGGCAAAAAATGCCCGTGAAGCCTTGAAAAAACTCGTTTTTTCGCACGTTTCAACCCATTTTCCTCGAAAGACCGTGTGTCGCGGTTATGTCTGAAAAGTTTTGATGCTTTTTTGATGCTATGAGAAATTTCCGCCTTTCATTATTGTCCCGCGCGTGATTTTGATGCTCTTCAAAACTCAAAATCTGCGTCGCAGTAATCAAAGAAAACAGATTCTATCGTTTTACCGAGAGCACCTATAGAAAAGACGCAATATAAAATTCGCAAAATAATAGAAAAAACGCATTTTAATTTTCGACAAATAGTGCTAAAAACACAGTCTGAAAGTTTTTAGAAACATTGCGGTACTTGGTGATTATTTGAGTCCGTCAAGATCGATTTTATAAATCAAATCGGTTTTCAAGCCGCTATGCTTCACAAACATCAGCATATAAATGGGGAAGTAAACGATTTTCCCATTTGTGTTCACGTTATCATTTTGGAAAACGTATGCGGTGGGGATAGCGTAGTCCTCGTTTGCCATCACGGTGGATAATGCGGCGTGCTTCATATAATCCTTACCGGATTTGATCTCAATCGGAAGAATATCTCCGCCAAGTTCAACTAAGAAATCAAGCTCGCCTTGTTTTCTGCTGTTGAAGTAGTAGAGGTCAAAACCGTGTGCGCGGAGCTCCTGCGCGGCGGCATTCTCGTAGATGGAACCGAAATTGATATTTTTTTCGTGATTGAGTATCTTGAGTTGAATATTATCCATATACATAGCCGCCAGCAGTCCAACGTCCGATAAGAAGAGTTTGAACAAGTTGGTGGCTTGGGAGAGCTTCAACGGAGCTGTCGGCTCACTTGCGCAGAAGGTCGGAAGGGCAACGCCTGCATCCTTGAGCCAGATAAAGCTGTTCGTATATCTTGAAAATTTGAAATTTTCATTCAGATTTTTCAGAATGAATCTCTTATTTTTAGAGTTCAATTCACCGGGAATGAGGTCAAAGATCTCTTCGATATAAAGCTTATGATTGGGATCGTATTGACTGATATCCATCTTGTAAAGATTGATAATGGATTTTTGTTCGCGGAGAACCTCTTGCAGATTATTCGTTTCAAGGTATTTGTTTACCGCAGCAGGCATACCGCCGACGATCAGATACAGCTCGAACAACGCCATCATTTTCTTGTGAACCACGGCATCGACGGGCGTTCTGTCCTCAAAGCATTTGCGAAGTGAATCAATGATCCTTTGAGATACACCGTTGGCTACAGCGAACTCCTCGAAATCCATTGGATACATATTGATCACGTCCATATATCCCACGGGGACTGATCGAATATCCTTTAACTCAATGCCGAGCAGGGAACCGCTGAGAATGTATCGGTAGCTGCCTTCCTCAACCAAAAACTTGATTGCCGTAACGATTTCTTTGCACGCCTGAACCTCGTCAAGAAAGATCAGAGTTTTGCCTGGAATCATCGGTTTATCCGCAATCGCAGACAAGCGAAGCAACAGATCCTCACTTCCCGTTGCATTTTCAAAGAGATTTGCGGCTTGCTTATTTTCAAGGAAATTGATCTCAATTACATTTTCGTAATGTGTCTCTCCAAAGTTACGGATAATAAAGGTTTTTCCAACTTGTCGAGCGCCTGTGATAAGCAGGGCTTTTTTGTCGTTACTCGTATAAAAATGCTCTAATTCTTTTTCGATTTTTCTTGAAATCATAGATACAATCCTCCTTTGTCCGTTTTGTTAATGATATTATACACCAGATTGTCCGTTTTGTCAATATAAAATAATAGCAAGTTGTCCGTTTTTTATAAATGAAAGGGTTTTCTTTTTAAATTTGTAGTAAGAAAAGACCTGCGGAGAAAAACACTCCGCGGGTGTAACTTAAGAAATATTGCCATATAAAATGGGAGATGAATGATACCATCTTTTATACACTTGTTGAAGCTATTATAACCCCAAAAACACGAAAAGGCAACCTTTTTTAATGCAAATTCAAACGAAAAGGCAAACATTAAACATCTCAATGCATAAAACACTTTGCGATTTTATGCAAATGAACAGAACCTTGAATATGAAAACTCCGTCTCAAGTAGAGACGGAGTTCTTTGAGCGTATTTGTTTGTAAAAATGAGAAAAGGCTCAAGTTTTTAGTCTGCACTTCAATAGTCCAAAAGCTTGAGCCCCTTCACCTTTCATTATTGTCCTACGCGTGATTTTGATGCTCTTCAAAACTCAAAATTTGCGTCGCAGTAATCAAAGAAAGTAATTTTGCATTTCTAAGCAATCGAGCTTAAGGAGAAAATCGTAAACACGAATGATGAAATATTATCAATCCTTTAATGCAGTAATAGGAACTACAAACACGCCATCCGGTCTTACATAGGCAGCATTGGAAAGCCCGCATATTACACACATAATCTTGGGAGCTTTTCCACCGTTTGCGACGATATCATTGTGTACCTTGATAAGGTTCTCGGCACCTTCATCTATTTTCTTTGCACCAAGCTTTATTTCAAATGCACACCAATCTCCGTCCTCAAGCTCAATAACAGCATCGATTTCATTATTTTTATAATCTTGATAATGGAAAAGCTTTGCACCGAAGGATTGCGCGTAGATCGCAAGATCGTGTTCCACCAATGCTTCAAATAAGAAGCCGAAGGTATTCAAATCGGATAAAAGCTTATCGGCTGTGATATTCAATAATGCGCACGCCATTGCCGGATCAGAAAAATGTCTTTTCTCTGATTGTTTTACACGTAGCGAGGAACGCAAATTGGGAGAAAACGGAGCTTGGTTATTGAACAAGAATAGGCGACCGAGTGCTTCGAGATATTTTGCTATCGTGTTTCTACTCATAGAGTCGCTTTCTTGATCTTGAATATCCTTTAGCAAGGATGAATCCGATACCGTGGTGGATTCATTTCGGGCGAGTGAGCGAAGGAGCAACTGCACCTTGTGTTTGTTATATTCTGTGTCGTCATCAAGATTATTCAAATCTTCCTCGACAACGGTATCCATATAAGCTCTTGGCATCAAATGAACGATTTGTTCATTAACAGCAATGTTTTCAGGCCAACCGCCGCGGACAATATAAGTCGCTATTTTTTCGAGAGAAACTTCTTCCAAGAGCTGCATTGTGAGATTGCCTTTGCACAATTCAGATAAGCTAACCTTGCCGGAAGAATCTCCCGATTCGTACAAAGACATCGTGTTCATTCTGAGTCTTACGATTCTACCGGCGCCACTATGCATAATGCCTTTGGTTTTCGGTGTGGATGAACCCGTTAAAATGATTTGCCCTTTTTCATGACGTCTATCTACTTCTGATCTTGTCGCATCCCATATTGACGGAACTTCTTGCCACTCGTCAATCAATCTCGGAGTATCACCTTGCAGTATCAGGGAGGGGTTCAATTCTGCAAGCTGTCTGTTGGAAAAATTATTCGTAGGATCACCCACTAAAAATTCACTGTTAGAATGAAAAGCGGATGTCCATGTCTTTCCACACCATTTAGGACCTTCTATGCAAATAGCTCCGCTTACTTGTAAATAAGTTTCAATAGATTTGTCAATGACTCTTCGTTTGTATTCTTTTTTATCGGTTAATACGCTCATAGACTACCTCCGATCTCTATTATCACCATTATTATAGCAGACTAATCAACTTTTGTCAATATGAGTGAGCAATATTTCTGATTGAAAGTGAGCAATATTTTAAAATAAAAATGAGCAGAATTTTTAGAAAGAATCGCAGCATTAAGAAAAAACTTGATTATTTGCACCTTTTAAGTGTTTTTGTTGCAGAAGGCAAAGAGAAGATTAAAAAACACTTCCATTTTTCAGGGAGCATATATTAGGACGCTCAAAATCTGAAATAATGCATATTTTAGGATACAACAAAAAACGATTTATGCATATTTTTCGGAAATTGAGGCTTTTTTGTTGTTGTATGCTATAATTATCGTCTACCATATAAAAACACTTTGGGAGGCGATTATGTCAAAAATCTATTACCCCGACAATTTCAAAATAGAAGTTGTCAAGCATTACAATAAGTATCGTAATATCGGAATAACTCTCGAAAAATACGGGATTGCTCGTAGTACCCTCTTTAAATGGAAAAAGAAATACGAGGAGAATCACTTTTTCCGAGTTTCGAAGGAACCTCCTGATACCGGTCATAAAGCCAAAGCTCACCTTGATAAGCTGAACAAAATCGTTGCGGCATCCAAGGAACTACGTTGTGGAGTTTCCGCTTCTATCATCGAAAAGGTTGCTGAAATAAATCGATTGGAAGGGAAATATTCGATTCATGTTTTGTGTGAGGCATTGCAACTGCCAAGAGGTACGTATTATTATTGGAAAAAGAGATATCTTATACCAAACCGATATAAAATTTCGGACAACGAAATAAGTGGATTGATTCGTGAAATATTTTACGAAAGTAAAGAACGATTCGGACGGAACCCTATTAAGTACAAGCTCCAAGAACGAGGATATCAAGTCAGTAAAATGCGCATCAGTCGCTTAATGAAACAAGCAGGACTGCAAGTAACAGTGCCACCGTATGCTCACAAACACAGAAAACCTTTGCCCCGCAAAAATTTCCCTAATATTCTTGAGCGTAATTTTAATCCTCAGTCGCCGAATGTGTCGTGGGTCAGTGATATTACTTACGTAAAAGTAAATGGGAAATATTCGTTTGTTTGTGTAGTAATGGATCTTTTTTCGAGG
>JAGBRZ010000053.1 GCA_017632155.1 Clostridia bacterium | reverse complement strand
ATTATATATAAGGTTTTACCCTGTGTTTTATACTATGCATTTCAGTATGTATTTATGCGCAGGTAAAATGACAGTTTAATACGCAGGAATATCGAAGCGGTCACAACGAGGCGGTCTTGAAATTTGTACTCGTTATTGGAACGTTTATCCCCGAAAACCCTTGATTTATAAGGGATTTTTGGACTTTTACAACTGAATATTTTTGTTTGTTCTCTCCTGTTGTTCTCTCCTTTTTCCAAGGTCTGATTTTGAGTTCAACAGATTGAAATAGACGTGGAGGGTTATCGAAGCGGTCATAACGAGGTGGTCTTGAAAACCATTTGACAGCAATGTCACGTGAGTTCGAATCTCACACCCTCCGCCACCGAGCCTGCAATTTTCGGATTGCAGGCTCTTTTTTCGCCCTCAAATCACGAAACAAAATTCAGCGCGCCACTCATTCCCGAAATCATAGCATCCGCAGAATTGAGCTTGGAATTGTAGTCCAAGTGAGCATAAATATTTGCCGTTGTACTGAAATCCGAGTGACCGAGCCACTCTTGAATTTGCTTCATCGGCACACCGTTCTTTAGTAGCAAGGAAGCGCAGGTGTGACGGAGATCGTGAAATCTAATCTTCCGCATCCCGTTCTTTTCAAGCAAAACTTGGAACGATGTAGTTAAATAGTTTGGTCTGATGATATTGCCCATCTCGTCAACGCAGACGTAATCAAGGAACTCTCTGTTGTAGCACTTACCGCACACTCTCTTGTATTCCTCTTGCATTTCCCAACGCTGTCTAAGCATATCGCGGAACTGCGGAACGAGGGGTAAGGTTCTGCGGCTCGACTTTGTTTTCGTCGTGTCCGAAGCCACCTCTACCAACTTGCCGTCCACTTTGCAAGAAGTAATCGTGTGCTTGATTGTGATAGTGTTCTGCTGAAAGTCGATAGCATCCCATTTGAGTCCGAGAACCTCGCTACGACGCAAGCCGTAGAAAGCAGAAAGCATTACGGGCAATTCCAACTTTGAGCCTTTGACTGCTTCAAAGAGGTCTTGCATTTCTTCCTCGTTGTAGAACGAGCCGTGATAGTCCGTTCTCTTAGGTCTGTCCACCTTATCTACGGGGTTCGCCACGATAAGGTCGGTCTTAACCGCGTATTTCATAGCTCTGTGAATAACCGCGTGATAGTGGATTACCGAGTTTGCGGTCATTTGTTCAAGCAGCCAAAGATAAAACTTTTGAATGTCGTTTGCCGTTACCTCAGAAAGTCGCAAATATCTTGGCTCAAAATACGGAACGATTTTGTTGTTCACAATAGCGGCGTATGATGCGTAGGTGGTGAGCTTGATGGTGCTTTTAGCGACTTCAAGCCACATTTTCATAAAGTCCGTAAACATCATTTCGCCGGAAGATGGGATAAGCGTATCGGCGGGAGGAATGAAAGTCTGACGAGTTTCCATCAGTAGTGCTTCAGCCTTCTTTTTGTTGCCCTTGATTGCAAGCCCCGTGGGTATCCACTTTGTTTGACGCTTGCCATTGACGGTAAAGTTCAATACCATATAAAAATAACCTTTTTTCTCTTGCAGATGTCCTGCTACCATAATAATTACCTCCTTAATGTAATAGCACGAATTGGACATTTGCCGTTGACCACCCTTATTATACCTCGGTGCGCTGCAAATGTCCAATGTGCGAATTTTTTATTTTATGCCTTTGCCATATTGATTTTCAAAAAAGAAAGCAGATGTACCTTCGGAACACGGTACGATCTGCCGACCTTCATATTTTGGATAGTGCCGTTTTTCAGCATTTTATAAACGGTCTTGGTGCTTACGCCGAGAGCCGCGCTCGTTTCCTCCACGCTCATTATTTCGGGATAGTCTTTCAGTACCGTCTGATATACTTCTTTGAAATTCATTCTTTATCTCCTTTCGTTGGGATTTTATTTTTTGTAGTAGTTATGTTTGGTTTTCGTTTTCATAATCACGTCGATAGCGTGATCGACGCGCTTCATCGTATTGTTGCTCGCTCTGCCGATGTACTCGACCAAGCGGGATTTATCCAAGGTTCTTATCTGCTCCGCAAGCACGATGGAGTCGTGCGGCAGCTCGTTGCATCTTACGATAACGTGTGTCGCAAGATCTCGGCGCTTGTTGAACTTACTCGTGATTGCCATAGCAATTACGGTAGTGCTCGACTTGTTGAAGCCGTCGGTCTGTACGATGAGCATAGGGCGGATGCCGCCTTGCTCCGAGCCGACAACGGGATCAAGATTAACGCGATAGATTTGACCTCTTTTTACCTTCTTATTCATATAAGCTCCTTTCACGAAAAGAACCCGCCGACCTTCATCGACGGGTTCTCGATTTTATTTAGGATTTTTGGCTTCTCGTCACTATCAGAAGAACGTGTCCGATAAGCTCGTCGCTCATTCTCTCATTTGCCGCGAGCTTGTGGCAGTATTCAAGGAAGTAGTAGAGCGCTTCGTGGTCGTCACCGACTTCAATCTCTGCGTAGGTGTTTTCCTTATGGGGGTGCTTCACCAAGCACGGCTCTCCCGCAAGCCACTTTCCGAGATTGTTGCACTCGTCGTTGAACATCTGCTTGACCTGCTGATATGCCCAATGACCGTGCTCAATGATTTTCTGTTTCGCATTACTGTCGATGTTTTCCTCGACAATGCCACAACCGTTTGCTATCGCTATCATATAGCGGTCAAATTCCGCTTTTCTATCCATTTAATTATCCTCCTATGTAGTTATTCAAAATTTCTCTTAAACCGTCTTGTGCGGCTTTTATTTTGCTCACACGATCATCAAGGTGTGCGATTGTTTCCTCAATGTCGCTTCGGCTCTCGGCGTAGTAGTAACCCCTGCTGCAACTGCAAATGGGAACGCCCTTTGTGCGAAGCTCATGACCATACGGCGTACCTCCGTACCCTTACAATGAAAGAGCCTTTCAAGCTCCTTACTGAATACTGCTTTGGTTTTGCCTTTGTGCTCGGACTGCATATACTTCTCAAAGTTCTGCATAGCATATCTCCTTATGAACCTTATTTCCTATTTGAATAGGATGTAGGAGCTTGCCTATGTTTCAAGGCAAGCTCGGTTCAAGCGTCTATTTGTCCTCGACACCCCGACGCACCGATAAACGGTATGGGAAGTCATCAAACGACCGATTGCTAATCAGTTCCATAGGGTTCTAACCTCTGCCGGGTACTCCGCCAGCCGCGCATTTCTGCTACGGAAGTATCATTGTCACTCGCGCCTGTCATCGCCACGTCGGATGCAATCCAACTCTACTTTGTATAAGTGTTCTCGCTCGCTCCCTCGCGGGAGGTCTTGGCGCACCTACAAATGCGGCTTAGCGGCTCATCACCGCATAGCGCAGATAATGTATTTGATGAATGATATTCAATTTTTCAAGGATCAGTGAAGGTGTTTTTTATGTCCCTTCACCTAATAGCCTTGAAAAACGCATTTTGGCAGGGTGTTTTTCAAAAATTTTTTCTAATTTTTTTCACAGCAGCGTTAAACTGCTCGACGACAGTAGTTTTACTAATGCCAAATCGTCTTCCTATTTCACGGAAAGACAATCCCTCGACCGCATTAAGCCAAAGTATCAAATACTGTTTCTCGGTAAGGTGTTCCATAGCCGCATACAAACGCTCATTGTCCGCTTTTTGCAGAAGTTCCTTTGCAATATCCACGCTTTCATCAGCTATATCAAAACCATTATCCATAGAAGCATCTAAGGATTGAATGTAACGGGTTTCCTTGCGCTCGGTGCAGCTTGTCCGATACTCAAACATAACTGCATCGTGGTATATCTCTTGGGGTTGGGTAACAAGCCAATCCGCATATATATCGTCCACCTCAACGGTGATAATTTTTCTTTCGCCTTTTTTCGTGGTTATCTCTGTCGATAACTTTTTCATTGTGTTTTCCTCCATATCGTGATTTTGAAATTGGTGTAAGTTTCAAAATCCGACAAGGTGGAGCACGAATAGAGCAAATACGATATTTTTCGCCAAGGCAAACAAAAAGGCACTTATTGCGTGATACGCTCGATTTTGCGTACCATTCAACAAGTGCCTTTCTAATGTTATTCAGTTTTTTATTATGTAGAATAGCGGTTAAGCCATAAATTCATAATCACTACTCATAACGAGTAGTGATGCGCAATTACCCCAACGCATAATAAAATACCTCCTTGAATTAAGAATTGGCGCGGCTCGTCCAAGGTGGTATTCTGGAAGATGACCGCGTAGATGTTTTTCATCTCTTTTCTCTTTGAATATTTTGACTCTCATTCTCATATCGTAGAATGGGAGAGTACGGCTTCTATGGTGCAAAAAAGCGACGAGCCTTAATAAGCCCGTCGCGCTTATTTGTTGCTAAAGGAGTTAGTCAGCTATTCCTCGGAACAGCTTTCACAAGTTCCGTTTAGAACGATTTGTATATGTTTTATTTTTGCACCGCCCGACGAATTGCAAGCCGCCTTTGCAGCATTGATGTCGGCATCCATAATGTCAATGACTCGTCCGCACCTCTCGCAGACAAAGTGAACGTGATCCTCGCAGTTGGCATCGTATCTCT
>JAGBRZ010000052.1 GCA_017632155.1 Clostridia bacterium | reverse complement strand
GTCGCATACGCCTGCGGGCGCTCCTCAGGATGACAACGTTTTTCTTGCAGGGGGCTTCGCCCCCTGCACCCCTATTAGAAATTGCGAACACAGATGCTTGACCATTATTGTGCAATTTGACATATTGTTTTTCCATAAACAAGTTTGTCAGCAGTCTGAACCGCCCGAAAATTTCGGGCGGCTATTGATTTCGGGGCGAAAGTATAGTATAATAATAAGGTAGAAAACAAAGAAGGGAGAATGCGAAATGATAATCGATCTTCTCTGCAATATGCGCCCGATATTTCCCGAGGAGCTGCGCGATTTTGACGATCTGCGCGCCGAGCTGAACGCGGACGATGCCTTCGTCGCCCTTATGCCCGCCGTGACCTTCGATCTCTTCCCCATTTATGCCCTCGGATGCACTCACGCCTCGCGATTCACGGGCTCCAATGCCCGCGGAAAGATATATTTTATGCCCATCGACGTCGCCGACTGCGCGATCTACCGTGAGCTTTGCGACAGAATTCGCGAATATTACACGGGTTTTGACGCCAATGACTCCAAAAAGGAAGAAGAAAAGCAATCCTTCTTTTCAAGATTCAAGAAAAAGAAAACGGGTGACGGCGACAAGGCCGACGGTCTTTACGGCATTGAGATTGAGGAAATGATGCTTCTCGATTCGCCCGATCTGAACGCTTCGACTCCGCTCCGTCTTTCGCGCAACTGCGAATGCAGCGCGGTCTTTTTCCGCCTCCTTCTGCCAAACGGCAGCACGGCGCATCTTTTTGCGCTCTGCTCCACGCCCGAGCGCGTCTGGACGAACATCATCGAAAAATACAACATCCGCACCGAAATGATCATCCACTCGCACAAGGGATTCGGGCATTGGTTCACCTCGACCCCGCTTTATGACTACCTTTGCAGAACCAGAATGCCCCATCTGCTCCCGCGCTTCTATTTCCGCGGAAAATTCATCACTCTCGACGATTCGCCCGCGGGTTCTTCCTTGCAGGAAGAGATCGAGGACGAGCTCCGCGGCGGGGTATGCACGATCTATCGTCTGCCCGATAAATTATAATAAGGAAAAAAACTATGGGAAAATTTGACGGATACCTTATCTGCTCCGACTTTGACGGCACGATCTACGCGGACGGTAAGATCTCACAAGAAAACATTGACGCGATCGAATATTTTCAGTCCGAGGGTGGATACTTCACCTTCGCCAGCGGCAGAAATTACGAAATGTTCACCGAGGGTGCCGCAAGCGTCATCACCCCCAACGCGCCAATCCTCTCATATAACGGCGCGCTCATCATCTCGATCGACGGCAAAAAGATCTATTATCAAGGGCTTGTCACAAAAGAGCAGATGCTTCACGCCTTTTCAGCTTATGATTATTGCCCGGACATCAAGTGCTTCCACGTCAACACCATCGGTCGCTCCGGCGTTTACACATTTGATGAAAACGATTCCCCCGAAGCTCGCCGCGAGTTTATTGACTCCTTCACCGCGCCCTTTGTCAAGATGATTGCGGTAATGCACGATCGCAATACCGACGAAACCTACGCAGAGGTGAAAAGGCGTTTCTCGAAAGATTTCAACATCACGCGCAGTTGGAAATTCGGCATTGAGTTTAACGATCCCCACGATAGCAAGGGCAGAGCCGCGAAATGGCTCAAGAAGGAGCTCGGCTGTCACACCCTCCTCTGCGTTGGTGATTACGACAACGACATCGACATGGTCGAAGCCGCCGACATCGGCTACGCCGTCGGCAACGCGACCGATTCACTCAAGGCAGTCGCCGACAGAATCACGGTAAATGTGAGGGAACACGCGATTGCTAAAATAATTGAAGAGCTGCAATAGAAAAATCCCCAATATTGGGGATTTTTCTATTGACATTTATCGAAAGTGTGGTATAATATAATATATAGTTGCGCACGCAACCAATTTTGAACAAGGAGCATTATCATGCCGTCATTAATGCGTTATATAAATATCGTCAGCCGATGTGCCACGATTTGGAGAACGGATAAGCTTGAGGGCACGGAGCTGGGCGATCAGCATTATTCATACATTTTGGTCGTTTGCCGCCGCCCGGGCATTTCGCAGGACGCCATCTCGCGCAGGCTTTTTATCAACAAAAGCAACGTCACCCGCAGCCTTGCCTATCTTGAAGAGCACGGCTTTGTCACCCGCGAACGTGATCCGGAGGATCGCCGCCAAACACTCGTATACCCCACCGAAAAGGCTCTTGAAATTCTGCCAAAAGTCCGCGAGATAATCCGCGGATGGAACTCCTACATCACCGAGGGATTCACCGAGGAGGAAATGGAGATGTATATGGCAATGACCGAGCGCATTGCCGCACGTGCCGCAGAATATGCCAAGCTTTCAAGCGACGCATATACCGATCTTGACGGCGGAGCCAAACCTAAGAAGGAGGAAGATAAATGAAACGAATACTTGAATATCTAAAGCCGTACACACGGTTTATGTCCTTCACTCTCACGGTTAAGGTATTTGCAACGCTCATTGAGCTTGCTCTCCCCTACATCCTCAAGCACATCATAGACAACGTCATCCGCCCAGTGGCGGATATTCCGAACCCCGACGTCAAGGCAAAGATCACGGAGATCTGCTTCTGGGCGGTCATTATGATCGTTTGCGCGGGGCTTGGCGTTCTTGGCAGCGTTTGGGCAAACAG
The DNA here is from genome assembly GCA_017632155.1 of Clostridia bacterium. Next base: position 17,597 of record JAGBRZ010000052.1, on the reverse strand, counting down.
AATGGCGGCAAAATTTGCGCGCAACGTCGCAGAAGACGTGCGAAGCGATCTTTTCCGCAGAACAATGACCCTCTCACCCGCACAAACCGATGCCTTCACAGTTCCCAGCCTTGAATCAAGACTGACAACAGACACCTACAACATACATAATTTCATCAACACGATGCAAAGAATGGGCGTCCGTGCGCCAATTCTTCTCATCGGCGGTCTTGCGATCACCGCCACCCTTGACGGCGCGCTGACTCTCGTTATGATAGCCATCCTTCCCTTCCTTTTCATTGCCGTTTATTCGCTGACCGCAAAGGGACTTCCCCTTTACACCAAGGTTCAGCAAGCGGTGGACGGAATGATCCGCGTTGTCCGCGAGGATGCACAGGGCATCCGAGTCATCAAGGCGCTGACCAAGCAGGATTACGAATACCGCCGCTACGATGCAGTAAACCGCAGTCTTTGTGACATTGAGCGCAAAACGAACTCGATCATGTCCTCCGCAAACCCTGTTATGAACTTTTTCATGAACCTTGGACTCGTCTGCGTTGTATTCGTCGGCGCATACCGTGTAAACGGTGGAATGAGCGAGCCCGGAAACATCATCGCGTTCATTCAGTATTTCACTCTCATTTCGATGGCAATGACCTCGATCACGCGAATCTTCGTCATCTGGTCGAAGGCAAATGCATCGGCAAAGCGTATCGCCGAGGTGCTTGACACCGAGGAGGGACTCCCCGTATCGTCAAGCTCCGACTACCCCACTCGCGCGGGCGAACGCGGAATCGTTTTCGACAAGGTCAATTTTGCTTACAACAACACCAAAGACATTCTTCACGATATTTCCTTTGAGCTGAAGTCGGGCGGAAAGCTCGGCATCATCGGCGCGACGGGTAGCGGAAAGACCACTTTGACCGCCCTTTTGATGCGTTTTTATGACGTTTCTTCGGGCGCTATCCGCATTGACGGCCGCGATGTCCGCACCATTCCCGAGGACGAGCTCCACTCTATGTTCGGCGTTGCAATGCAGCACGACTTCATCGTCGCCGACACGATCCGCGAGAACATCCGATTCGGCAGAGATGTCACCGACGAGCAGATCAAGCGCGCGGCAAGGATCGCGCAAGCCGCTCCCTTCATCGAAGCTTATGAGGAAGGATACGATTATCAACTTGACGCCAAGGGCGCGAATGTTTCGGGCGGACAGAAGCAAAGGCTTCTCATTGCCCGCGCGGTTGCGGGTCAGCCGAAGATCCTCATCCTTGACGACTCCTCTTCGGCACTCGACTACAAAACAGATGCAGAGCTCCGCAAAGCTATATCCACGGAGCTTGCCGACACAACGACCGTCATCGTCGCACAGCGCGTAAGCTCGGTTATGTCCTGCGACCTTATTCTCGTTATCGACGAGGGACGCATCATCGGCGCGGGCGACCACGACACGCTGATGCAGACCTGCTCGGTTTACAGCGAGATCAGCAATTCACAGATGGGAGGTGCTATCCTTGAATAGAGGCGGAATGGGTCCCGGCAGTATGATGATGGGCGACCCCAGAAACAATAAAAACCCGAATAACACCACCAGACGTGGACAAAAACTCGATCCAAAGACCCGCAAGCGCGTGCTTACGCGCCTTGCAAGATACCTTTTCAAGCATACGACAACGGTTATCATAGCCTTCATCTTTATGCTTTCGGCAAATCTCCTCGCACTCGTGGGCCCGAAGCTTTCGGGCGAAGCGATCAATGCCATCACGGGCAAAGGCACCGTTGATTTTGACGTAATTTTCAACAAGGTTTCGCTTTTGATCCTTTGTTATGCGGGATCCGCAATTCTCTCGCTCGGTCTCGCGCTTACACTTGTAAGACTCGGTCAAAAGATCACCTACACCCTCCGAAAGGACATCTTCAATCATCTTCTCACACTCCCCGTTGGATATTTCGACACCCACCAGACGGGCGACATCATCAGCCACATCTCTTATGACGTTGACACCGTCAACACCTCGCTCTCGCACGACCTTCTGCAGATCTGCGCGAGCATCGTCACCGTTGTCGGCTCGGTTGCAATGATGCTTTCGATCTCGCCGATGCTGCTCCTCGTATTCTGTGTCACCGTTCCGATCTCGCTCTGGCTGACCAAAAAGCGAACCACTTTCGTCCGTCCGCTTTTCAGAAAGCGTTCGGCAAAGCTCGGTGAGCTTAACGGATACGCCGAGGAAATGCTTTCGGGACAGAAGACCATCCGAGCTTATGGCAGACAAGCCCACATTTGCGACAAATTCGACGAGCGCAACAAGGACGCCTGCGATGCATATTACGAAGCTGACTACCACGGCGCGGTCATTGGTCCTTCAACCAACTTCATCAACAACCTCTCGCTCTCGCTTATCATAATGTTCGGCGGAATCTTCTTTCTCCTCTCGATCACAGGAGCCGTTGGACCGACTTCCCTTTTCTTCATCGAGATCGGTTACCTTTCCTCCTTCGTTCAGTATTCCCGCCGCTTTGCGGGACCGATCAACGAGTTTGCCAACATCCTCGCCGATCTTCAATCCGCGCTCTCCGCAGCTGAAAGAATCTTCCGCATCATCGACGAAGCACCCGAAACTCCCGACGTCGAAAACGCGATCGAAACCGATGATATTCACGGTGAAGTCAAGATCGAACACGTCCGCTTCGGATACGTTCCCGATCGCGTTATCATCAAGGATCTGAACCTCGACGTACCGCAGGGCAGCACGGTTGCCATAGTCGGACCGACGGGCGCGGGCAAGACCACGATCATCAACCTTCTTATGCGCTTCTATGACGTAAACGCAGGCAGGATCGACCTTGACGGCCACGAGATACGCGATTACACACGCCACAGTCTGCGCTCGGCTTACACAATGGTTCTTCAGGAGACCTGGCTCTTCGGCGGCACTATTGCCGAGAATATCGCCTACGGCAAAGAAGGCGCAACGATGGATGAGATCGTTGAAGCGGCAAAGGCGGCAAAGATCGACTCCTTCATCCGCACACTCCCCGAGGGCTACGATACCGTTATGACCGACAACGGCGTCAATATCTCTAAAGGTCAGTAGCAGCTTATCACCATCGCGCGCGCAATGCTTGCTGATTCACCGATGCTGATCCTCGACGAGGCAACATCGAACGTTGACTCGAGAACAGAAATTATGATCCAGGAAGCAATGCTGAAGATGATGCAGGGCAGAACCTGCTTTGTCATCGCGCACCGTCTATCCACCGTTCAGAACGCCGACACCATCCTCGTTGTCAAGGACGGAAACGTCATCGAGCAGGGCAACCACGAAGCGCTCATGCGCCTCGGCGGCACCTACGCGGGACTTTATAATTCACAGTTTTCATAATACAGAAACCGACCGATCCGCCAAATGGCGCATCGGTCGGTTTTTATTTATATATCAGCTAAGCGGATACTTTTTATTATACGGATTATCACGAACGTTACCGTAAGTTTTTGCTCTATCTCCAAGAGTACTTCCGTCTGAGCAAAGAACCATAGTATTCACGTTATGAAACTTTTTTCCTTTGAACTGTTTCCATTCTGAAACAGAACCGCCGTAATTAACGTTAAATAGCGATCTGCAATTCTTGAACGCCCAGTCCCTAATGCTTTGAACACTTGCAGGCAAAACGAGCGTATCCAGGCTTACGCAATCAGCAAACGCGCTGTTGCTGATACGCTTCAAGCCCTCCAAAGCGGTGACGGACTTGAGGTTGTCGCATCCGAGGAACGCGTATGAATCTATATTTGTAACACTTGAGGGAATAACGAGCTCGGTCAAAGCGCAATATGCAAAAGCACGTTCGCCTATTTCGGTCACTCCTTCGGGAATGACAAACTTTTCAAGAGAATTGCAAGCTTTAAATAAGCCGGAGGCAATAGTATCGACACTTGAGGGAATGGTTATTGTTTTCAAAGATACGCAATGAGCAAACGCAGAATCACCAATCTTTTCAAGCCCCTCGGGCAAACTCACTTCAGACAGCAAAGTACAGAATTCAAAAGCCCGTGCGCCTATACTTTTGACGCCCTCAAGCCCTCTCGCGGATTTAAGAAATTGGCATTTTTCGAAGGCTTCATCACCTATGCTCACAGTGCCTCCGAAAGTGGTGATCTCAGAAAGCCATATGCAATACGAGAAGGCGTTGGCTCCGATCGACTCCAGACTTTCGGGGAAGGTCAAGCTTGAAATAGACGGGCAAGCGGCAAATGCGCCGTCCCCGATAGTTTTGAGTCCCTCGTGAAATTCGATTTCCGCAAGACTTCTGCACTGCCTAAAAGCAGCGTTTCCAATGCTTACAACGCTTGCAGGCATCACAACGATCTTTAACGCCTCGCAACCCTCGAACGTGCTCTCCGCAATCTCAGTTAACCCTTCGGGGAGCACCACCTTATACAAAGCCTTGCATCCGTAAAAGGCTCTTTCGCCTATGCTTTTAACGCTCGAAGGGATGAGCACGCTTTGCAACAGCTTGCTTCCTTCAAAAGCAGATTCGGCTATTCCAATAACGGGTCTGCCGTTGACCTCGGAGGGGATTTCGATGCTTCTCTGCCCCCATTTTTCGTTGATCGAGCTGACTATGACCCCGCCATCGACTCTCTCGTAATTAAGCTCCGGCTTGGGTAGAATAAAGTACACTCCCACAACCAAAGCCACAGCTGCAACGATTGAGGCGACTGTGAGCAGCCATGATCTTATCCGCTTTCTGCGGAGCTTTTCTTCCTCCTCGATCAGCTTTAACTTTTTCTCGCAAGTAAGGATCAGCTCACCCGTTTCCAATCTGTTTTTGACTTGACGGAGGAAAATCAAAGCCTCGCGGTAACCTGCCGCGGTGTCGGATTTCATTTGATACTTTGCAGAGTTCAGAAGGGCATCGTTTTTCAGCTTTTCAATACGCAAAAGGCACTTGCTCTCAAGAGCTTGTGCATCTTTATATCCGCGCAACCCGCTAAAACGAATCGCAGCACGCTGATATTCGTCTTCTGTCGCCGCCGCTTCCATCTCTGCAAGAGCCCTGTTATAAAGCCCTTCAAGAGAAGCCTGTTCATTGGCCGTGCCTGTGAATTCATTGTTCTGATTATCCATGAGTTTTCTCCTTTCTGTAATTTGATGCGCATTTTCTACAATTTTATTATAACACGCAAGCACTTTTTTGTCAAGTTTTTCTTTTGTTCATATTTTTTGGCGAAGTAAAGCTCAAAAAACAAGCCCTCCCGCTTGCGGGAGGGTTGGGAGGGGAGTCAGCGGGGAGCACAATCACCACCCAAACAAAATCAAGGGCAAAATATAATTAAAAATGAGAAAATCCGCTGCCGCGGATTTTCACCTTAACATTCCGCCAATGGCGGAATATATCACATCCGCGAAGCGGATATATCACTTTGCAAAGCAAAGTATCACTCGCGCAAAGTGCGAATATCACTGTTAAGCTGAGCACAGCTCAGCTTAACATACCTTCTTGTTCCTTTGCGTGTCTTGCCTCGTCAGCCGCGAACTTTGAAAACAGCGAGGCGGCGGAAAGGTCGCCACAGCGCTCTGCAATCATGGCAAGACGGCGGTAATTTTCCGCGGCGCGGCGTTCGTCGATGATATTATTCTTAAGCGCTCGCGTTGCCGCAACCGGCGCGCGGCTATCGCAGTCCTGACAAAGATTGATCTTTCCCGAATTACGCACGGTGCTTCTCTCCGCGGGGTCGCCGCCAAGGCGAAGTATCAACTCTCCGAGTGCGCGGTGATGATGCATTTCCTCCATCGAAAGCTTTTCGAAATACTCGGAAAGATCGGGATATGCATCGGCAAACATTATCGATAAGTAAAGATACTCGGACACCGAATTCAGCTCACCCGCGCGGGCACGCGCCGCCTCGCAAGCAAGGGGAATATTGTTACGGTTCTGTTTTCTGCAGCAATTGTCATTCATCATTTTGACCTCACAAATGTTATTCAATCACAGTTTATGCCCCAAAAATAAATCGGTTAATCACTCACAAACAAATTGTTAAAAATATTTTTAGAAATTTCAAAATTCCTATTGACAATCGTTTGACCGTATGTTATAATTAAATCAACATAAGCAATATAGAAAGGAATATTAAAATGGATATTACATCTGTTTCAAGGCTTTCAAAAAATATAACCGAGAATATCGGCAAAGTCATCTTCGGCAAACGCGAGCAGATCGAGCTGATCGTCATCTCGATGATCGCGGGCGGACATATTCTGCTCGACGACATTCCCGGCACGGGCAAGACTACCCTCGCGCGTGCACTTGCAAAATCAATTTCGGGCGAGGTCAAGAGAATTCAGTTCACCCCCGACCTTCTCCCCTCCGACATCACGGGTATCAACTACTTTGACCAAAAGACCTCGGATTTCGTATTCCGCGCGGGTCCCGTTTTCACAAATATTCTTATCGCCGACGAGATCAACCGTACCACACCGCGAACCCAATCTGCTCTTCTCGAGTGCATGGGCGAACGTCAGACGACCGTTGACGGCGTGACCTATAAGCTTGCCGACACCTTCTTCGTCATCGCAACGCAGAACCCAATCGAGTCGCAGGGCACTTTCCCGCTCCCCGAGGCACAGACCGACCGATTCTTTATGAAGCTCGCACTCGGCTACCCCGACCGCTCGAGCGAAATGGCAATGATGGATATCCACGGTGTATCCACACCTCTTGAAATGCTCACTCCCGTTTGCACCTGCGCCGATATTATCGCGGCACAAAACGCGTGCAAGGGCGTGACCGTCACCGAACCCGTCAAGGACTATATCCTCCGCATCATCGACGCGACCCGCAATAACAACCGCATTTCGATGGGCGTCAGCCCCCGAGGCACACTTGCACTGCTGAACGCCGCAAGAATCGCCGCCGCAGTTGACGGCAGAGACTACTGCATCCCCGACGACATCCGCCGCGTAGCCGTCCCTGTCCTCGCGCACAGAATCATCGCCCGCACACAGAGCACCGTCCGAATGTCCGACACAAACGAAAAACTCATCGAGTTTGTGCTTGATTCGGTTGAAGCACCTATTGGAAGATAACGCGCATAATCAAATATGGAAATTCTGTTTTTTATCGTGTCATTAATATACACTGTCCGAGGTCTATTTTCGGATGATATAGAAAGAATAACCTACCGAGTATTCGATGAAAAGACGTACAAAATCTGCCTTGGCATTCAAAATGCGGCAAATTGCATATTCTGCGTATTGATTGCGATATTGGTTTTGATCCAAGCTGTCACCAACCGCGAGATCGGAGAAGGCATAGATATGATGTTTGGCACACAGTTTGCCTTCAACGTGCTCTACTTTTGGATTGTTTACTACATTGCCTCCCCGAAAAGAAAAGATGCGATACTCAAATTGATCAACGCATATAAAGCAGATCACCCCGATCTCAGCGATGAAGAACTGCTCCTCGCATTCTGCCGTGAAAACACAGATATTTCGCTGAAAGAAGCAAGATCAGCAGTTAAATCCAGTAAACCCAAGCTATAATATTTGGATTTTCGCCCCGCGAAAATCTACCTTTCATTCTGCGAAGCGTGCGGCTCTGGCGGTTTTCCAAAGGAAAATGGAGGCGTAAGCCGACAAGGCAGAGTCGCAATTTGCCGTAAGCAAATACATTATCATTCACGCGAAGCGTGATTATCATTCCGCCGCAGGCGGATTATCATTCGCCCGAAGGGCGACTAACCCCAACGGAGGTTCACCGTGCTATTTATATCTGTCGCCGCCGCCATCGTCGGCGTTGTGCTCTTGCAATATTTCGTTTACAAGAAAAAGGGCTTTTCAAATATCGAATACAGCGCGACGCTCTCCTCGGGCGAGGTCTTTGAGGGCGATGACGTCTATCTCTACGAGGAGATACGCAATGTCGGCGCGCTGCCGCTTCCCTATATCAAGATCGACACCGATCTGCCCGACGGTATGGTCTTCACTCTGCTTGAATCCACGATCCACGATAAGGGCGGTGTATTTTCCAAGAATTCGAAGGGTAAGGATGACGGTCTTCGCAAGATCAAGCATACCGGCTCGATCCAGTCGCTCTTTGTTCTCCGCCCCTATGCATGCATACGCCGCCGCTGGCGTCTTACTTGCAAAAAGCGCGGCGACTATACCCTCGAGGGCGTTCTTGCCACGGCAAGCGACATTCTGGGCATCGGTGTGCACTCAAAATTCATCGAGCTTTCGAACAAAGACCGAAACCGCCTCATCGTACTTCCTCGCCCGGAGGACCTCGCGGGCAATTATACCTCGTCGCGCTACCTTTGCGGCGACATAATCTCGAACACCTGCCCCGTCACCGATCCGCTTCGACTTTGCGGAGCGCGAGAATATCAAACAAGCGACCCGATGCGTCAGATCAACTGGAAATCGACTGCCGCGCACAGCAAGCTGATGGTAAACGTTGAGGAAAGAACGGTGCGCCACCGCTTCTCGCTCTTGCTCAATATGTCCTCCAGGCAGATCGAAAAGGATGACGTCCCCTCCGACCCCGCCGCCATCGAGCGTTGCATCACGCTTTGCACCTCGATCCTCGACCGCATCGCCGCCGAGGACGTTCCCGTGCGATTCTTCTCAAACTATCCGCCCGAGGATATGGCTGAATTCGGAGGTGAAGCAGTTTCGGACGATGAGATCGGACAGAAAGTGGGCAAATGCGGACCCTTCCGCGGCGCGCGAGATATGATATACGCTCTGCGTATGCTTGCAATGCTCAAAATGAAGATCTCCACGCCCATCGACCGCGTTTTCGACCACATCGCCGCTCATCCCGAGCTTTACCGTGAAAACGAAAATATGATAATCGTCACGTCCTATATCGACCGCAGAATGATGAATCTGCGCGAATCGCTCGCCACAGAGGGCGTGCGCGTGATCTTCTACGTTGCCACAACTCGCAACGAGGTCGGTGCGCTCAGCGAGGCAGAGGACGTCTATTTCCGAGTCGGAGGTGCATAATGAGAACCAAATCCAATAATTCTCTACCAATCACCCCGAGCTTTACCGTGCTTTCCTTCTTTGGCATCTACTTCATCGTTTGCGCTGCAATCATCCCCTTCTTTTCTGCGAATATCCTCACCGTCATCGCGGCATTTGCGGTAATTTTGCTCCTGATGGCTTTCGGATATTTTATGCAAGCGGCTTTTTGCAAGGCAACCGGCTTCAAGCGCGAGCTCGAAACGCGCGCCTACGAGCCCGAATACAAGTATTTTAAGAAAAACCGCGCTTATCCCATCTGGGCTGTGATCTTCTTCCTTTCGATCTTCGTCAATAAGCTTACCGACCTCTATCTGCTCGAGCAATCGAAAAGGCCAACAGTGGTTTACGATCCCGATTCCTTGCTGCCACTTATAGTCGCCGCCGCATTCTTCGTCACCGTGGCGCTCGGAGCATTCGTGTGGTTCTATCCATACAACCGAATTATGACGGGCGCAGGACTTTATACCGGCCTTATCGTGCTGAGCATCATTTTCGCGCTTTATTCAACAATGCGCGCACCGGGTATGGAATACGTTGGACTCTGCCTGATCGGCTACACCCTCTGCGCGATGTTTTCGGCTAATCAATACGCCCTTGGAAGGACATACCGCGGCACCGTAGTTTCATTTATGACGCCTAAAACGAGAAGATACAATATGATCCTCTCGCTTGGTCTTGTCGCAGTTTTCCTCCTCATCCTCTTCGCCGCATATCTCATCGTCAACGGCGTTCGCGTTTGCGTTCTCTTCGTCCTTGCCGCAATCTTACGCGCGGGGGCAACCACGGGCGATAACGACCCCGAGGAAAATGTTGTCGGCAATATCTCAAACGTCCTTTGGGGACGCGAGGACGTTGTCCATTCGGCAAATTACTGGCTGTTTTGGGTGTTCGTTGTGTTCTTCTTTATCGGAAGCGCACTATTCCTTCTTCGCAGACGTGCGGAATTCAGACGTTTTCTTGCTTGGCTGAAGGCAACAGTCGTTGCTTTCTTTGAATTCCTATGGCTGCCCGTCCGCGATTCCTTTGACCACGGCGAGGAATACTTCAGCAATTATCTCGACGAGGAGATCAAGCTTCAAAAGAAAGACATCAGCGCAAAGCGGCGAGCAGAAAGTGCGGCACATATGACCTGGTTTACCTTCAGTACTGAGCTCCGTGCCAAGAAGAACGAAGAGGAAAAATACCGCTTCGCCTACTCCACCTTCGTCGATCAGCTCCGCAAGATGCCGACATTCGTCAAGAAATCCGATACCCCGCGAAAGATCCGCGACCGCCTCTCCGCAAGCGGACGTGTAACCACCAAACACGAAATCGAAATGATCACCGAAGCATTCGAACAGATCGAATACGCCAACAACCCCGCCACCCCCGAAACCGAAAAAGCGCTCGAAGCACTTTGCGATAAAATACGCGAAAACTTATAAAGCGGAAAGTTCTTGAAGATTCTCAAGGAACTTTTTTCAAAAAGTTCCTTGAGCCGACCTCCGCAGAGGTCGGAACTCCCCTATGCGCTCCGAGCCGACTGCGCCCCTGCAGTCATATTTGCCTACGGCAAAAGCCGACTCTGCCTCGGCGGCTGAACACCGCCGTTTTCCAAGGAAAAACGTCAGAGCCGCGGAAGGAGTCAAACCTTCCGCCGGCGGTAGGTTTGCGCTCCTTCAATTCACTACAACACATAAAAATGAACATCATAAAAAAACTCAAAAAGCGCATCACCGATACCGTTGAGGATATCAAGGAAAACCCGCGCCGCGCCATCGTCACCGCATTTTTCTTCTTTCTTGTATTGCTCATCTTTTGGTGGCTCTCGGGTATATATGTTGCAATCATAACAATTATTTTCTTTTCAACCTATTCTACTGCTATGGATATAGGTAAAAAGGCTAAGAGAAAATATAACGAGCTTGCCCCCACAGGAACGCTCACGGAAAAGCAAACAATGCTACTATCCCTGCAAAACGGTATGCTCATCTATTGGTATTGGGGACTTGTCAGCCTGATTCCGATCACCACCTACTCCGCGTGGTTCATCATTGGTCTGCCCGTAACCATCCTCAGCTCGATTCCGCTCAAAGAACTCGCCAAGCAAAATAAGCGCAGGTGGCTATATTGGCTGTTGCAGCTTGCGATATACGTTGCACTGTTCCTTGCGGGGCAGACTATATGCTTTTTATTGACATAAAGGAGGAAAAATTATGTTCTATCTTACTCAAGACTTTCACAACAGCGATATCTTTGAAATGTTGGGAGATTTTTTCGGAAGTCTACCCGAGCTTCTTATGTGGCTGTTAGAGGCTGCACTACCAAGCCTTGTTTGGATAATTCCCACCATTCTCGCAGTATTTCTCCTCGTATTTTTGAAGCTGTATCTTGATGTTATAAAAGAACGCAAATCAGCAATCCGTGAGATTTCGCGCTTTTCTGCCGACATCAAAACCAGCGCAATAAAATCTCTCTTCAACAAAAACGATAAGCCCGATGTTTTGATCATATCTTCGAAAGGTAAAAAATTCGCAATAAAGTTCTTTCCAAACACCAAAAAGCGAATGAATATCTGCATCATTGACGGAGAAAATGCGCTCATATCAAAAAACAACATTAATGCAAAATCAAACGACGACAACGCGAAGAAAATTACTTTCTCGATAGATACCGTTTCCGCGGACTATGAAAAGATCGTTCTTTTCTCGCCGTCTGCTGCAAAGCTCACTTATGTGAAACCCAACGGCGAGGTTGCAGAACTACGCGACGGTGACATTGCTTTCGGCGTAAGATTTGCGACCAAAGGAACATTGATTAGATTTTTGGAAGACAAAGTAAAGTAAAATGTGCAACAAAATTGAACATATACATTCACATGACAAAGCCGATCAAAGAGTTTATCAATCAACACAAACCAATGATGAAACGAAGAATCAATCGAGCTCTGTTGATAAAGAGTCAACCATAGAAAGAACAGATGACGAAATAATAGATGCAGCTGCGGCAAAGATACTAAAGCTTTACCGTCCCGCTTTTGAGAAGCTTGCCAAATAACATAAAACTGCCCCATCAATTCAGGTGGGGCAGTTCTTTTCACTTATTTACCTGCGCCATTGCCGTCAGCATTCCGCCGACGTTTTCCATGGTCTTGGTGGCGCGCTTGACCATGCGCTTGGCCTTCATCGGGCGCGAATTGTATGCCGAATAGGCAATACCGGCGGCGCAAAAGGCGGCGCCCGCGCCTGCAGCCGTTATAAATGTTTTTGTTAGCTTGTTCATCTTAAAAACCTCCGTGAAAGTCAATAATATCTTTCCCGCGAAAAAAGATAATATTCCTCTTACAAAGGCAAAAGATCCAAAATGCTTGCGTTATTTTTCATTTTTCGCAGGGCGCGTGCCGCAGTTTCGAGTGCTCTTTTGCGCACTCTGAATGCTCCCGCACGCGAAATATCCATCATTTCTGCGCATCTTGTGACCGAAACGCCCCTGATATAGTGCCAATAAAGCAAAAGCCGCGTGTTCGAGTCGCATTTCAGCTCGGAAATGAACTGTCGCACGCCGTACATTCTTGCCCTTATGATCGATTCATCCGCATCGGGCTTGTCATATTCAAGATCGTCATAGGTCTCCGACCATTGAAGCAACGGATCCTCAGGAAGGAACTCGCTTCCCATAAACTGCTTGCCATACCGCATGCAGTCAAGCATCCTCGCGCCGTGACGGTAGCTCGAAAGATACTCTTCTGCCGCGCGTAATTCCTCTGCGCTGACATCACCCGAATAGCGCAGACTTTCGCGCTCTTCTTCTCTTTTCTTCTCGTACAAATGAGAGTCCTCCTTTATAGAATTCCATTTATAGAACATCTGTTCTATTTATGACAATATGATACCACAATTTTCCGACTTTGTCAAGTCTTTTTTTCCGAAAATGAAATATTTACACTTTTTATGTTGACAAAGCGCGCACGGAAACATATAATAATTACATTATTATAATATTAGGACGAAAAAATGACCGTAATAAGTGTAAACGACGTTTCTCTCTCCTTCGGGGCGAGAGAACTTTTCAAGAATATATCCTTTTCGCTCGAGACGAATGACCGCCTTGGCATCGTCGGACCGAACGGGTGCGGAAAATCCACTCTGCTCTCTCTCCTTCTGCGCGAAAACCACCCCGATGAGGGCAGCGTTTTCATTGCCGCTAACACATCGGTCGGCATTCTGACGCAGGACAGCGCATATGAGGTTTCTGCCGAAACCGGCGCGACCGCGCTCGAGCAGATGTACGCGGCTTTCCCCGAGCATCTGCGTGCAGAACGCCGCATTGCCGAGCTTGAGGAATGGCTCGCGAAGAACCCCGAGCTTTCAATGATGCCGAAATACGCATCGATCACCAAGGAATTCACCGATCTGCACGACAAATATGCGCGCGACGGCGGACTCACATTCCGCTCGCGTTGCCACTCGATCCTTGAGGGAATGGGCTTTACCGAGGAGCAGATGTCACTCCCCATCGAATCGCTTTCGGGAGGTCAGCGAACCCGCCTTGCCCTCTCGCGCCGTCTTTGCCGCGAGCCCGATCTGCTTCTGCTCGACGAGCCGACCAACCACCTCGACGCCGACACCCTCGCGTGGCTTGAATCCTTCCTTTCGAACTATTCGGGCTGTCTTATCACGGTCTCGCACGACCGTCGATTCCTTGATAAAGTTACAAACAAGACACTCCTTTTTGAACGCGGACGAGCAAAGCTCTATAAAGGAAGCTACACCGCTTGCGCCGAACAGCGCCGCCGCGACCGCGAGATTCTTGAAAAGCAATATAAGGATCAGCAAAAGGAGATCGCGCGACAGGAGGCTTACATTGAGCAGCAGCGCCGTTGGAACCGCGAGCGCAACATCATTGCCGCTGAAAGCCGCCTCAAGATGCTCGCCAAGATCGACCGCATCGCCGCTCCCGAACGCGACGAGCGCACCGTTAAAATGCAGTTTTCACGCGGACTTCAAAGCGGAAACGACATCCTCGACGTCCGCAAGCTTTCATTTGCTTACCCTTCGGCATCCTTCTCCCTTCTCCGCGAACTGAATTTCCAGGTCAAACGCGGCGAGAAGGTATTCATAGTCGGTCCGAACGGTTGCGGAAAATCGACTCTCATAAAGCTTCTTCTCGGCGATTTCGAGCCGACCGGAGGAATCATTGATTACGGTCACAACCTGCAAATCGGCTACTACGATCAGGAAAACCAGGGACTCGACGATAAAAACACCGTTCTCGAAGAGCTTTGGTCACTCTATCCCGATATGAAGGAAAAGGACGCGCGCGGCGCGCTCGGTTCCTTCCTCTTCCGAGGCGACGACGTCTTCAAGCCCGTATCCGTCCTCAGCGGCGGCGAGCGCGCGCGACTGACTCTCGTCAAGCTGATGCTCTCAAAAATGAACGTCCTCATCCTCGATGAGCCGACAAACCACCTTGACATCGGCTCGCGCGAAGCACTCGAGGATGCGCTTGCGGGCTATGACGGCACTCTCATCTGCGTTTCGCACGACCGTGCCTTCATCGACCGCCTCGCAACGCGCCTTCTCTGCTTTGACGAACAAGGCAGACTCGTCAGCCTTCCGATAGGTCAAACAAGAGGCGCTTGGGACGAATGGCAGGCTTACCGCGAAAACGGCAAGATAGTTCCCGCGGCTGTCACGATTCAAAAGACCGAAGCCGCAGTTTCGGACAACAAAGCCGACTATCTGCGCCGAAAGACCGAAGCGGCGGAGGCAAGAAAGCAGGCGGCAAGACTCGCACGTCTGCAAAAAGAGCAGGAAGAGCTCGAAGCCGAGCTTGACACCCTGAACGCCGAGCTTTACGGTGACGCGGCATCCGATTACGTCCGCGCGGCGGAAATTTCTGCAAGAATTGAAGAAATAGAAAACCGTCTCCTCGAAATTTATGAAGAAACGGGAATATAAAAATTGGGCTGATCTGTCAGCCCAATTCTTTATTTTTTAGTAGGTATCAATGTTTTCAGTCTGTCCGCAAGCTTGCGTGTGTGATATCCGAAATATCTCTCCGCCATTACCATATCGATAACGCGCGAGAAAAGGCTCACAATGAACATCGCAAGCAAAACGCTCAACGCCGCGTTCATTCCGCTGTGTCTGAAAAGCATCAGAAGAATTCCGCAAGCACCGCCGTGAACAAGGCGTCCCATCTTCACTGTGGGTGAAGATGAATATTCGGTTGCCGCGAAGAACGCCGCAAGGAATATTCCGCCCGAGCAGAGGTGGTAGATAAGATAATTATAATGCGCTCCGTCAAAAAGCATTGTAAACCACACAAGTGCCGCACCGCCGATAAGTCCAACGGGAGTGTGCCAGGAAATATTCCTGCGCGCAAGAAGATAGATGCCGCCGATTATGAGGAGTATCGCGGACATTGTTCCGATCGCCTCGGGCGCATTGCCGATAAAGACGTCAAACGCAGTAATAGCGGGTCCGTTTTCGGGTGTCAGCACAGAAACGGGCATACTAACCGCAAGCTCGTCCATTTGCCCCGCATAGGAAAGCTTGAACAATTTCAAAGGCTCGAAGATCTTGGTGTGCGCAGTCATTTCGCTTCCGATGAAAAAGAAAGGAAGAAGCGCCGTTGCCACGGGATGAAGGATTCCGTGCGTAAAGCGTCGCGCGGCAAACGAAATCAGCGCCGTAAGGGGAATGATCCAATAAGAGATTCCCGCGGGCATGAACATTGCCGTTATAAGGCCGAGAACCGCCGCCGTCGGGAGATGCATATCCCGCTTCAAGAAATGACAGTAAAGATATTCAAAAAGCAATGAGAAGCCAACAGAAAGAACAACTATCGCAATCGGGCGCGCGCCGTAGGCTATCGCGCCCCAGATGAGAGCGGGGATCGCCGCGATAATAAAGTCGATCGAAATTCCAATGGAGTTGTTTCCGCTTCTGATGTGGGGGGAAGAATTATTCATCGATCTCCTCCTTTGCCTTTTCGGCATTGTACGCCTCTTTTGCACGGCGGATGTGGTAAACGTGGTTTATGCCCGATGGGCAATTATACGCGCAGATGCCGCATTCGATACAGCTGCGAAGTCCCATTGCAAGTGACTTTTTGAGATCAAGCACACTTGCGTGGCGAACAAGATAGTTCGGCATCAGGTGCATAGGGCAATCGTCCACGCATTTGCCGCAACGAATGCAATCGCTCGCCTTGATCGGCTTTATGTAAGCATCCGAAAGGAAAAGGAAGCCGACGTCGCGTTTTGAAACATAATATAAATCATCCGCAAGCCTTGTGCCCTTCATAAGTCCGCCCGAGATGATGGCGACGGGCTTTGCCTTGTAGCTTCCGCAATAGGAAACGATGTCCGAAAGCGGAGTGCCGATCGGCACCTCGAGCACCTTTTGCTCATTTATGCAGTCGCCGCCGACGGTGACGATCCTTCTCGTCTGAGGCATTCCCTGTGCAAAAGCACGGAATATCGCGGCGCAGGTTTCTGCGGAAAACACAACGTAACCGAGCTGCGAGGTCGTTTCACGCGCGGGAGGCTCCTTGCCCGTTACGGCATTGACGATAAGAGTCTTGTCGCTTTGAGGGTATTTGTCACCCGTAACGCGAAGGCGCAGAAGGGGATTGCCCCCAATCGTGTCCTCAAGCACGCGGATGGCGGAAATATCCGAATTATCGATCGCAATATCTGCAAAGCTGACTTCAAGCGCACGGAGAAGGATCTTTGCACCGTTGAGGATCTCGGCAGGACGCTCGAGCACAAGCCTTCTGCGCGAGGCAAGGAAGGGCTCGCATTCGGTGCAGTTCACGATAAGTCTGCGCGTGCCGCCAAGAGCACATTCGATTCGTCTTGCCACGGAAATACCGTCAAGCGACTCGCAGATGCCTGCCTTTTTAATTACGGAAAGTATCTCATCGGGCGAAGTTTCGGTCAGCTTCTTGTCAAAGGGAACAACCGACGGCGCAGGCTCGTCAAGCTTATCGTTCTCAATGGTCACGGAAAGCGCATTTCCATTAGAGTCAAGTTCAATATGAGAAACCTTGCCCGAAACACTCGCGTGCTCCGCCTTTTTCACGTCGGGTGCTGTAAGCGGAGAGCCGAGCAAAACTCGCTCGCCAACCGACACAGCCGGAGGAGCGGGCTTCGAGAAGGATATACGAACCGTATCAGGTTGCGGCAATTTTTCAATCGGCATACCGAGTGCCACGGATTCAATGGCGTTTTTTGGTATGCGGATGCCGCCGATGAACGAATTAAGATTACTCATGATGCGTAATCTGCCTTTCAAAAACAAACAATATATAATATAATTATACAGCAAATAAATGAACATTTCATTACAAATAGTTATCTACCAAAAATTTTATATAAAAAGCGGGAGATATTTCCATAAAAAAGAGTGAAACGAAAAAATATTTTGAGTTTTTTTGCATTTTTCGAAAAAATATTCAAAAAAGGTATTGACAAACCCCAATTTCTGTGCTATAATATTTAGGCACTTGTGGCGGAATAGCTCAGTTGGCTAGAGCGCTCGGTTCATACCCGAATGGTCGTTGGTTCAAGTCCGACTTCCGCTACCAGGCCCGTTG
>JAGBRZ010000051.1 GCA_017632155.1 Clostridia bacterium | reverse complement strand
TCATTGCCGACATATTATAAGGGAAACAACACACTTGTTTCCCTTGTAATCGTTAAACTCAATATTCCTCCTTAGCTCAGTCGGTAGAGCACCTGACTGTTAATCAGGTTGTCGCTGGTTCGAGCCCAGCAGGGGGAGCCAAAGAAAAAGCAGATCGCTTCAGCGGTCTGCTTTTTCTTTCACTTTTCTTATGGCGACGAACCACTTGCTGTTTGCAAAGCAAACAGCAAAGTTTGCGGTAGTACGTATGCTCTAATTTGTACAAACTCCATCCGCAAACGGTGGTTCTGAGCCCAGAATTCGCCTCGGTTTTTTCTGTTGGCGTTTCTTGTTGTTCTTGATTCAGTAGACAAGCTGCGGATTACATACAACGTTACGCGTTGATTATCTCCATCGCAAAGCTCTCTCCTACTCCCCCTCGCCATCCCTAGAAGCGTGTTACCAATATTCAACCCACGGTTGCTGGAATTCGATGTTTGGTATATTGTTTTTATGCTTTTGTTGTGATATAATATATCTAACGAATCGTAAGGAGATATTTCAAATGGATAGAATTAATGAAATTTTGGCAAATAATATTTCAAAATATAGAAAGGTATGTGGTTTGAGTCAAGTTGAGCTCGCAGAAAAGTTGGGGCTTACGTATCAGGCAATATCCAAATGGGAAACAGCTAAATCTGCTCCGGATATTTCTCTTTTGCCGATGATAGCTGAACTTTTTGAATGTTCGATTGATGATTTGTTTTCATATATACCCAAAGTTAAAAGGGAAACGCATAACGTGTTGCCCGGTGACTCAGTTCCGGACGGTATGAAAAAGTATGTAGCCGATCAAATTCGATATCAACTTGACTGTGAAGGATCCGCAAACAAGTATTTAGAAATAATGGCAGAAAATCTTTCCGGAGAATTTGAACTAACTGATGAGAACATTGAGCGATTATTGGATTCCTATCGCGAGCTGTATCAGGGTATGAGAAACAAGAAAAAATAAAGGTTCAAAAGAGCGGAAATTTCCTATTTAATTATATTTCGCCCTTGATTACGGCTTGGCTGAGATATTTCGCGCTGTGATGACTGCCCTCCCCAACCCCTCCCGCGCACAGGAGGGGTTATTTTTTAATCACAATGTAATTTTCCTCGGCAAATTTCTGCCTTTTGTCTTCTTCCTCTTTTCTGCCAAACTTTGTTCGAGCCCAGCTTTTTTATATTATCTTGCCATCCCTAACGCCCCACCCACTCCCCCTACCCCCTCGCCGTCCCCCGAGGGGGATATGGATAAAAATATAGCAACCTCAAATCGATCCCGCCCAATTTCTGTCAATCAATCTGTAGTTGAATTAAATCATCCATTAATTGCTTGAATTAATTATTCCTATATGCTATAATATAGGCAGTTAAGATAATCGGGAGAAATTAAAATGAAAATACAAATTGCCGATAACATAAAAAAATATCGTATGGCGCGTGGATTCACTCAAAGCGACCTTGCCATTCTTCTGTCTGTTTCCACACAAGCTGTTAGCAAGTGGGAAAACGGTCAAACCTTTCCTGATATAACGGCTTTACCTCTGCTTGCTAAATATCTTGATGTATCGATTGACGAGCTGATGGGAACAGAAGAGTTGCACTCTTGGCGTTTAAAGAAAGAACTTCGTGATCTTAAACAAGAGATCAATGATGATCAGTCGAAAAAGGCTGAAAAAGAGATTCGAATTCTTGAGATATATGAAGAATTGGCATCGACAGAAAACTATTATCTTATCAGTTATTTCCAAAGACTCATGAGCGTCAAAAATGAAGCAAATTCTTGTATAAAAATTACTGAGGATCGGATTACGAAGGCTCGTCAATTGCTCAAAGATCGATTAAGGACATCAAATATGAGCGAGAGAGTACAGTTGTTAAGCGCTATCGCAGCTTATGAAGATGAAGAAAAACTCGAGCAATGGGCGGATGAGTATGAACTTCCCGAACATATTAAGACAAGCTTTTGGGATGAACTTTTGTTATCCAGGTATGCGAAGCAAAAGAGCGTTGATAAATTTAACGAATTTAATCAAAAAATTCTCTATAAGCAAGTAAAAAATACTGTTTATTTCTTGACTGAAAGTGTGTTCTACAATATGAAAGATCAAGAAGGAGAATTATGCACTCTTCAAAGATACAGAATGGCTCTTGATACGCTTAATCTTTATTCAAACCGAGTAGATGATATTTTCATTTTTGTCAGGATTATGTTGGAGATTCAATACGCTGAACTTCTCTTGATAAACGAGTGCTGCGAGGAAAGCCTTGAAATGTTCTTGTTAGCTTCAAAGCATCTTTCAATCCTTTATGATTTGCCTGACGGTTGCATGCTTAACGGTTCTGTTCCTTTGCTTGATACAGTCAGTATTGTTATCTCCGTGAATGATAAATATGACAAATGCATATTCAACATTGGCAGATATGAGAAAGATCCGCAGTTTGATAAAATTCGCGAGGATAAAAGATTTACGGGGTTTATGGAATCGTTAAATAAATTTTCCCCAAGCCCAAATTGCAGGTCTTGGATGAACGAGAAGGGAAATAATAGTTTAGACGCTCAATGGCAAATGCTTTTGGATAGAGCAGGGAAAGAAGCGGCTAGCCTTTCAGACGGTAATACGGTAGTGATGCTCACTTCGAGCGGTACGGTTCATTCTATCTCATTTCGGGATATGAACTCAGCGTGCGATGCAGAGGGGGCAATGAAGTTTTTGCTTGAGAAAAAGAAAAGCGGTGATTCCAAAATTGAAAAACTGATTTGTATGTGGCATGATGGCGGCATTGATATTCCATCATTCGCTTTCAGAGATGCACTTTTGGCTGTTGATAGCAAGAATCTTTCCACTCAAATGCTTTTGAATGGCTTTGAGGGATATGTTGTTAAAACTGTCAAAGTAACAATGATGAAATAATATAGACGCAAAGACAGCGGCTTGATCGATCCTAATGAGAATAAGCCAATTTATACAAAACAATTAAAAAATAGTATCATACATTGAGTTGCATTTTTGTACTACGAACTCAAAAAGGAACCAAGGAATTCATTCCTTGGTTCCTTTTTGCTCTATTTTAATGGCTATGAACCGCTGCTGTTGCTATATTTCAGATACATCTAACAATCACACCCTCAATCACAAAGCTTTATAAGCTCGCTCAGATCAAAGGTTGCATATTTAATATCGCGGTAAAGTCCGATCTCGGGGCCTGATTCCCAGGCGCAAAGGAGTTTGCCGCTTTTTGTTACGCAGATTGCGGAGTATGCGGCAAAAACTCCCTTATCGCATACTTGCTTGATAGCTTTATAGGTCTTGCCGCCGTCTGAGGATGCGTAAAGCATAAGCGCTTCGCGGACTCCCCAATGCTGCGGAGTGCCCGTGCGGAAGTAGTCTGTAGCATCACCAAGCGCGCCCGTCGGAGAGGTCAAAAAGATGTATTCCTTACCGTCAACCGCTGCAATGGCAAATCCCGCGTGGCACAAGGGATCAAAAAGT
The DNA here is from genome assembly GCA_017632155.1 of Clostridia bacterium. Next base: position 82,601 of record JAGBRZ010000051.1, on the reverse strand, counting down.
GTATCAACAGTTGCACTTTTATCAAGCGTATCGCCTCCGTCATAACTGAATGACTGAATGCGTCTGTTCGCGGGGAAACCACTCTGATTGCGGCAGTTATAAACAAGTGTTCCGTCGCCTCGCTCAACTATAACGCTTTCACTCGCGCCGAGATAGTTTTCAAGAGCCGCAACTCTCCAGCTTTCGCCAAAATTGTCCGAAACGATGAGATGAGCGCGGAATTCATTTTTTCCGTTGTTCAGACTTGCATCATTGCAAGGCACGATCAGTCTGCCGTTGAGGCGGTCATCCTTTTGTTTTTCGAGCTGAATTCCAATGCCGGGGGAAGGACAATGCTGAATGGTCCAGTTGGCGGGAGTGTTTTTGATGGTGATTTCACGGTAATTTCCCCACGTGCGACCGCCATCGGTGCTTTTATTCATCCAAAAACGCTCGTAGGTGTGCCCTAAAATCTGATCGTCTTCGGCGAGAAGGCGGTCTTCCTCGTATCCCGGCTTCCAATGCCTTGTGCGGGCAATAAGAATGAGCGTGTCGTGCAGTTTGTCATAAATCGGGATGCCGCCCTCGCAGGGAGCTCCGTCATAGCAAAGAAACTGCATCTCTCCCCAAGTTTTTCCTCCGTCGCGCGAGCGCATCATAACCGATCCGCCGATTTCCTCGTCTTTTTGAGAACCGAATTTCATACAGAAAAAGTAGAGGATGGTTCCGTCATTCAGCTCGATAAAGTTCGGACAGCGCACCGCAAACGGTATAAGCTCTGCTGACGGATTTCCGTGCATATCGGGAATGGTTATTTTCATACCTTTGGGAGTTAGTGTTTCGAACGTCATCATAAGCCTCCAAAAACCAATAGTTTGTTGAAGGTAGTATATCATATCAAAGCCGTTTTGTCAATACCAAATACAGCGGGGAATGATGACGACTGCTTAATGTTGCTTGACATTCATTTTTGTTTGTGGTATAATTATTTTTGATAAAACTTAAACAATTCTTCACCCTTCGGAGGCAAAATGATGAAAATTCCCGTGAGCTTGATCGTTGACGATCCCGCGCCTATAATTTCTGTGTATTATGAGCATGTCGGCCGCAGAACTACTGCGGACGGCAGACCGATTATTCCGACTTTTCCGAATGATTTCCTCGATCAATTTTGCGATATCGTGGAAAAGCACGGAATCAAAGGAAAATTCACTGTTATTCCGATGCCCGGCAACAAGGGAGATATCGTAAATGGCTTGGAGGGCGTTAGCCGAGAGGATCTTGACGAGTGGCTTGATACCGTCAAAACGCGTTTGTTGCCGAACTTTACGGTCGGTCCCGAGATGCTGACTCACCACTGGGCGGTCGATCTCGCAACCGGCGAAGCACTTTCGATGAACGAGCGCGATTGGGCCTCCACTCAGAACAGAACAACCTTGACGCCGTACATCTCCAAGGCACTCCAAATTTTGAAAGATTCCGGATTTTCCCCCATTGGTGTCACCTCTCCGTGGGATTTTGGAATCGAGGTCGAGGAAGAATACGAGGCATCGATCTCTCGTGCTGTCTATGACACTTGCGGATCGAATGAAGCGTGGTTTTTCCTGCGCCAACTTCGTAATACGCCTAAGGCGAGACCCTGGATCGCACTTTCTGAGGAGGGAAGAACGCTTGTTGCTATTCCCGGTACGCTCAAGGATTCCACTTGGCAGACGATCAATTGCTCCGAAACGAGTGAGGAATACGTCAGTCGAGTTGCCGACGAAATCATCACGTCGGACGGTAAAGAGGGCGAATTTGTCCGCACGCTTGCAAGCGGTGGTTATCCCATCATTCTTTCGCATTGGCAAAGCCTGATGTCGAATGGATTGCGTACGGGACTCCGCATTCTTGACGTAATTGCGAGCCGCATTAATATGCATTATTCCGACAAGGTAGAGTGGATGAGCTTTGAGGAGATAATGCGTTTTGTTGTCGACAACCCGGCGGATCATCCGACACCCGATTGCCGTCGCAAGGCGTAATCTATAAAGGAGATATATAAGATGGAAGAAATGATGAGAAATATGTACGTCGTAGTTACAGACTACGTGCAGCCGAATACGGGTGAGGACGTTTCCGATGCTCTGCAGGAGCTCATTCTGTCGAATCCTCAAAGAACGATATTTTTCCCCGACGGTGAATATCTGCTTTCCAAGCCGATCTGCACTCCCGCGAATCCCGCGCACGCGGTTTCCCTCAAGCTTGCGACTTTTGCAAAGCTCAAGGCGATGGATTCGTGGACAGAAAAGGAAGCTGTAGTTCGCATTGGTGCGGCAGAGCCGTTTAACACCATCTATGTTCCCGGCTCGAACTATTATTTCGAGGGCGGCATCATTGATGGCAACGGCAAGGCAAACGGTATTTCGATCGACTCGGGACGTGAGACTTCGATCCATCACGTTTCCATAAAGAATACCGAGATAGGCATCCACATCAAGTGGGGTGCGAATAACCGTTCGTCCGATGCGGACGTTTTCAATGTAAATATCGTTGGAAATCACTCCAAGACCTCTGTCGGCGTGCTTCTTGAGGGACACGACAACACGCTCACGAATATGCGAATAGCCGGCGTTCACGTTGGTATTCAGGCGGACAGCGGCGGAAACATCTTCCGTAATCTCCATCCGCTTTACACCTACGGCGGCGATCTCGCGCAGGATGAGAATTACCTGACAAGCATTGCGTTTATGGACAGATGGAACGATAATTACTACGATATTTGTTACAGCGACCAGTTCTGCACGGCGTTTTCGATGCAGTCGAGCTCGCGCAATATCTATACCAACTCCTACATTATGTGGTATACCAGCCGCGGCGGCGTTGAAACGGCGTTCAAGGTGGACGGACGCTTCAACTCCGTCGTCAGAACACCCCGCATAAACTTCCATAACGATACCGTAAACGCCCTCCTCACCGTCACCGAGGACAGCGGCTCGGGTATTATCGAAAATCCGATGATAAATCACGAGGAGTATATCACGGATAAGAGCTACAAGGAGTATCTTACGGGTATTGTTATTACGCCGAAGAAATAATGGGTTTGATATAGTTAAATGGCGGTAAGGATATGAACAAATATGATGTTGTTATTGCCGGTGCGGGTCCTGCGGGAATCGGCGCGGCTTTGGAAGCGGCTCGTTCGGGTTTAAAAACTGCTTTGATCGAACGCTACGGATGTGTCGGCGGAAATCTGACTTTGGGTTACGTCGGACCCCTGCTCGGAAAGGTTTGTGCAGGAACTGTTGCGGAGGAGATTGAGGACGCTATCTGCGCGAAGCGGGGAGCAGTTCCCGATTTTGAAAAGGCTAAAATTGCGTTGACCGCGCTCCTTGACGAAGCGGGAGTTGACGTGTACTTGCAGACCTGTGTTATCTCTGCCGAAAAGGTCGGCGAGAAGATAGAAAAGATAGAAACCGCAGGAAAATTCGGTAATATTTCGTTTTCCGCGGAAGTATTTATAGATGCTACGGGTGACGGTGATCTTGCCGTTCAAAGCGGATGTCCCTCCGAAATGGGCAGAGAAGGGGACGGACTCGTTCAGCCGGTCACTTTGATGTTCATAATCGAAGGCGTTGACCCCGATCAGCCTCTGCTTTGCCGCCACGAGGAGGATTATACCGATCTCGGTGACGGCAGAGAATATCTCGATCTCTGCCACACCGCGTGTCGGACGGGCGAGCTGCCCGAAAACGTCAATATCGTCCGCCTCTACGCCACGGGCACGAGCACCGAGCGTATGGTAAACGCCACGCAGGAAAACCGCATCGATCCGCTGAATCCCGCTGATGTTTTCAAAGCGGAGGCGTCGCTTCGAAGGCAGATTGGTAAGATCGTGGATTTCCTCAAGAATAATATCCCCGGATTCGCTGACATCCGCATCAAGGGAAGCGCATCCACCCTTGGCGTGAGAGAATCACGAAGAATTACGGGGCGTTATCAGATAACGGAGCAGGACTTGATGGAAGGCAGAACTTACAAGGATTCGGTCGTTCACAAGGCAAATTTCTGCCTTGATATTCACAATCCCTCGGGCGCGGGGCAGTCGGTTCACGCGGAAAAACGCCCCGTAACGCCGCCGCTTTACGATATTCCGTTTTCGGCTATGTGCCCAATCGGATGCAATAATCTGATCACCGCGGGACGGTGCATTTCGGGCACGCACGTTGCTCATTCTTCCTACCGCGTGATGCGGATATGTATGGCTATGGGTCAGGCGGCGGGCGCGGCAGCCTCGGTTATGCTCAAAACGAAAACCGCAACAGATACGGTCGATGTTGATCTTATACGCCGCCATTTGATTGACCGCGGTGTTAAGCTGGAGGACTTAGGATGAGATCAAAAATGATGATCGTTATGCGGCGGGATCTCAAAATGCGAAAGGGCAAGATCGCGGCACAGGCGGGGCATGCTTGTGTTGATGCCATCCTTGCGGCATTGAAAAAGGAAGATCGGCTTTGCGATCTTGAAATGTCAGGGGACGGAATGACTTTGAAAAACACCGATAAAATGCCCACGCCGCTCTCGGATTGGTTTGTCAGTGGCTGCACAAAGGTGTGCGTATACGTCGATTCCGAGGAAGAATTGCTCGGAATTGCAGAAAAAGCCGAATCGCGCGGAATTATTGCCGCCGTCATCACCGATTGGGGGCTCACGGAATTCCACGGCGAGCATACCAAAACTTGCCTCGCCCTTGAGCCGTTGCCCGCAGAGATCGCAGATGAGCTGACGGGCACACTGCCTTTATACTAAAATGTTTTGGGAGGACTTTCATATGCTTGACCTCATAATTAAGAATGGGCAGATCATTGACGGCACGGGTGCCGAGCCCTTTTTTGCCGATATAGGTATAGATAACGGAAAAATAGTCTTTATTGGTGACTGCAAGCAAGATGCGAAAAAGGTCATAGATGCCGCGGGCTTGGTCGTCACTCCGGGATTTATCGATTCGCACAGCCACGTGGATAATGCCGTCCTGGAATTTCCCGAGCAAAGGGAAAAGTGCGAGCAGGGAATTACCACCTCGGTTGCGGGTCAGTGCGGCTCGTCATATATGCCGAGAATTAAATCATCGGGTGAGGCAAGGCGCTCGGCGGCGGGATTTTTCAACAAGCTTGATACTCTTCCTTTGGGAGCCAATATCGTTACCTTTGTCGGTCACGGTACTGTCAGGTCTTCCGTTATGGGGCTTGCAAACCGAGAGCCAACCGAGGCTGAGCTTGAGCAGATGAAGGATCTTGTAAGAGAATCGGTCAAGGCGGGAGCCATAGGAGTATCGTTTGGACTTATATACGTTCCGAGCTGTTATGCAAAAACCGAGGAGCTTGTGGAGATCGCCAAGGCGTGCAAAGCGGCGGGCGGAATGATCAGCGCTCACATAAGAGGTGAGGGCGCGCAGGTTGTTGACTCCGTGAAGGAATTTATTCATATTGTCAAGGAATCGGGCGCAAAGGGTGTCATTTCTCATCACAAGGCGGCGGGAGTCAAGAATCACGGCAAAACCGAGATCACTCTGGAGCTTATCAAGCAGGCAGTTGCCGAGGGTGCTGATATATATTGCGATGTTTATCCATACGTCGCTTCCTCGACCTCACTTTCTGCGAAATTTGTTCCAAAAGAATTTCAGTCAGATAGTAAGATGCTTGAAAATCTTGCCGATCCCGCAACACGCGCGCTGATCAAGGAAAGGCTTGTGGCACAGGAAACGTCAAGCTATGACGGGGTTCTCGTTACCGTTTGCAAAGGGCATCCCGAGTTTCAGGGCAAAACTCTCACAGAGATTGCAAAAATGCTCGATTGTGACTGTGTTGAGGCGGCTTTGCGCGTAATAGAGCTCGGAAGGGGCAGTGCGAGCGCGTGCTATTTCACAATGAACGAATCCGACGTGGAAAGAGTGATGGCGTATCCCCGATCAATGATATGCACAGATTCATCTGTTGCGGGCAACAATTCGGTGTATCATCCAAGATTGCGCGCTTCATTCCCGAGAGCGATCGGCGAATATTGCAGAGAGCGCGGTGTTGTTCCGCTCGTCGAAATGATAAGAAAGATCACATCTCTGCCCGCCGATGTTTACGGGCTTGAGGGCAAGGGCATTATACGTGAAGGGTACGATGCCGATATATGCATCTTTGATTTTGACAAAATAATTGACAAAGCGACCTACGCAGAGCCTACGAAGGGGTGCGAGGGGCTGAATTACGTTATAATATCGGGCGAAATTGCTTGCGTGGATGCCGTTTACACCGGCACCGGCTCGGGCAAGGCGATCAGACGAAAAAATTGAATCTGATATATGGGGTTGCTTTATTGTTAATGAAGCAACCCCTTTAAACGAAAAATAACCGACATTTACAAACTCATTTTATGATACAATATTCAAAATTTACTCAAATCGGAATAATCTTGCGCCTTTAACAAAAATATTTTAAAAACCCCTTGACATTAGAGTTGACTCTAATGTTATAATATATGTAACATCTTACAAACCTAAAAGGCGGTATAAATTATGAAGAAGAATAATGTGGAGAAATATTTTTCGCAAAAGAGCTTTTCCGTGCTCGATTTGATTTGCATTGTTGTAGCTGTTATCGGAGCGATCGTGGGTACGGTAGTATGGGGCGGCGGTCCCATTGGGTTTGGCTTGCTCGGAATCTCGGTCGTAATTCTTATAATTTCACGTTCTACGCGCGCAAAGGACGAGGAAGTCGATAAAGAGCTTGAGCGTTTGCTTAACGAAAACGGTATTGATCCGGCGGCAAAAAATTCTGTTTCGGGATTTGACCTTGAAGCAACGGTTATGAGAGGCAAGGATCAAAAGTTTCGCTCGGAGCGTTATTTTGTTACATCCTTTGATTTCCTTGAAGATAAGATCGCGGTAAAGTCGTTGTACCTTGATCTGATAAACGGAACTGTGACAGAAAATGTGTATGAGATTGGCAAGGGCGAGAGGGTTTCGGTGATTGAAACTGCTGTGCCGAAAGTGTCGAACAAGAAATCTTGCAGGCTTTACTGTGAATCTTTTGGCGGGGCGGGAGTTCCAATCTCGCTTGACGATCTCGAGTCCTCGAAACTGATTGAAAAGGTATGTGCTGTGGGGGAGAAGAAAAATTGATAAAGATCAGCGAACTCGCAAAAATTTGCGGAACGACCACGCATACACTTCGATATTATGACAGCGAGGGTGTGCTTTGCGCCGACCGTGTCGATGCCGAAAGCGGATACCGCTATTATTCGCTTGATGCCGTTGAAAGATTCAAAAAGATCACATTTTATAAAGAAATGGGCTTCTCGCTTGACGAGATAAAAGAGATCTTTTCAATGTCCGCCGAGGATGCACAGCAGAAGCTGTTTGCAAAAAAGAATGAGCTTTCCGCAAAGGTAAACAAGCTAAACAATAATATTGCTGCGATAGACACCATCGTCAGCTCATCCGACCGCTTTTATCCGAAGATTAAGGATATTTTCAGTATGCCCTTTAAAAATGATGAAAATGTCATAGGCAAGTGGGAGCTGTGCGGGCGGGTTGTTGACGCATCGGATATTTTCGGGTCTTTGAGCGACACGGTTGAGGATGAAACCGACCGCGAGCTTTATTTTCTGCCCGGCGGTGCGCCCGCGTGGCGTTATTTCTGGACAAAAGGCGTGCTTTACAGAATCGCGCCGAGGTATAATTTTGCAATACCGAATAATTACAGGATCATTATATATAAGGAAGAAAATTATATGATCCTTGATTATTTGTATGATAGGTGCGTCGAAAAAGGCGAATCCGGAGTGCCGCTGCTGTATCGACAGGTTGACAATAAATCTTATACCGAATTTGACATACGGAAGTATAAGGATGATACCGATCGGGACTTTGAGGCGGACGAGGCGGTTGTTGGTGAATGGGAGATTTGCGATTATGTTCCGAGAGTGGAGTGTTTTGAGGCAAACAAACGCTTTACTGCGGACGAGGAATGCTATACCAAAAAGCTGTTCTTTTCGTCGCGCGGTTTATGTGAAAAAAGCGTTCGTCACGGAAAAAGGAATATAAAACTTTTGTTGCGATATACAAAAGGCTTCGTACTTAACGATAAGGAAGCGACCGCGGAAGAGTATACTATCAAGGAAATCGCGGGGACGGCATATTTGTTTGTCCAGCACAAATCAGGCGATTACTTTTACGGCGGCGCAGAGCCGCATCTGTATGTTTTCAAAAGGAAAGAATAAAGTCACTCTCCCTTCGCAAAATGCGAAGGGAGTTTCTTTCTAAATAACTCACAAGTCTTGAAAATCCCGCATTTATATGATATAATATTCCTAATATAATATATCCCCACAAAGGAGAATTACTATGCCTATCAAATTTAATTCCGAAAATCAGAGCTTTAAGCTGGATACGAGTGCAACGAGTTACGTTTTGCAGGTCAACAGATACGGCTACCTTATGCACAACTATTACGGCGCGCTTGTGAGCGATGACGCGCTTGAATATCTCAATTTCGCACAGCGACATTCCTCGCATTTCCCTCGCGTGGAGATGGAGAACAAGGAGATCCCCTTCTTCAGCAAGTCGGTTCACCGTATGGAATATTCCACGAACGGTTGCGGCGATTTCAGAGCGAGTGCGCTCTCCATCCTCCGCGACAACGGAACTGCCGACACAGATATTAAGTACGTTTCGCATAAGATCTACGCGGGTAAGCCCGCAATCGAGGGTCAGCCCGCGACTTATGCCGGCGATGACGAGGCAACCACACTCGAGATCACTTGTATTGATTCCGTGAGCCTTGCCGAGGTCACTCTTTTCTATACCGTTTTTGAAAACCTTGCGGCAATGACACGCCACGCGATCGTCAAGAACACATCCGATAAGGTTATGAATATTCAGCGCGTGCTCAGCGCTTGCGTGGATTTCCACGATGCGCGCGATATGGACTTCATCCACCTTTACGGAAGCTGGTCGAAGGAGCGCAGATTCGAAAGAATGCCGCTCATTCACGGCTCGCAGAGTGTTGCGAGCAAAATGGGATGCTCCTCCCATATGCACAACCCCTTCATCGCGCTTGCTTCGCACGATGCAACCGAGGATTTTGGCGACGTTTACGGCTTCAACCTCGTTTACACGGGCAACTTCCTCGCATCTGCGGAGATGGATTCCGATGGCGGCGCGCGTGTGCTGATCGGTATCAACCCCGAGGGATTCAACTGGCGACTTGAGCCCGGCGAGTGCTTTGTTGCTCCCGAGGCGGTGATGGTCTATTCGAACACCGGTCTCGGTGGTATGAGCCGCACATTCCACAAGCTTTACAGAAACAATCTCTGCCGCGGTGAGTGGAAAAATAAGCGCCGCCCGATCCTCATCAACAACTGGGAGGCAACCTACTTCAATTTCGACGAAGAAAAACTTTACGATATAGCAAAAACCGCATCCGAGCTCGGCATTGAGATGCTTGTTATGGATGACGGCTGGTTTGGCGACAGAAATTCCGACCGTTCCGCGCTCGGCGACTGGTTCGTCAATGAGGAAAAGCTCAAAGGTGGACTCGGCAAGCTTGTAGAAAGAGTTAACGATCTAGGACTCAAGTTCGGTATCTGGTTCGAGCCCGAAATGGTATCGAGAGATAGCGGGCTCTTCCGCGCGCATCCCGAGTGGGCACTTCAGACCCCCGACAGACCTATGAGCATCGCGCGACATCAGTATGTTCTCGATATGACCCGTGCGGATGTCAGAGATTATCTCTTTGATTGCATCAAGAAGGTTATGGACAGCGCGAACATCGCGTATATCAAGTGGGACTTCAACCGCAGCCTCACCGAGGTCGGCAGTGCGACCGTCGGCGCGGAGCGTCAGCAGGAGGTCTTCCACCGCTACGTTCTCGGACTTTACGAGCTCCTCGAGCGCCTGCTCACCGCATATCCGCATCTCCTCCTCGAGGGTTGCGCGAGCGGCGGCGGTCGCTTTGACCCCGCTTGGCTCTATTATTCGCCTCAGTTCTGGACGAGCGATGACACCGACGCGATCGAACGACTTGAAATTCAGTACGGAACCTCGATGTGCTATCCCACCTCAGCCGTCGGCGCGCATGTTTCGGCTTGCCCGAACCATCAGACGGCAAGAATTTCTCCCCTCAAGACCCGCGGACACGTTGCAATGGCGGGTACGTTCGGCTACGAGCTTGACCTTACCAAGCTGACCGACGAGGAGAAGGAAACCGTCCGCGCGCAGTGCGACGAGTACCGCAAGTATTATGACGTCATCAACTACGGCGAGCTTTACCGCCTCATCTCCCCCTGGAAGGACAGAACGAGATGCGCGTGGAGCTACGTTTCGGAGGATAAACGTGAAGCCCTCGTCACCTACGCGGTTATGAGAAGCAGCATTTATGATCTGCACTACATCCGCCTCAAGGGACTCGACCCCCATAAGCGCTACCTCTGCGAGCAGACGGGACAGGTGCTCTCGGGCGACACCCTTATGAACGCGGGACTTTGCATCCACGAAAGACTGCGTGATTTCGACTCTTGCATATTCCACTTTGTGGCGGTTGATTAAGAGGAATTTTAAAATGGAAAAGATCCTGACCGCTTTTTGTTATACCGACATACATAACCAGCAATCAATGCTCGATTATCCCACAACGGTGAGGGGGTCGCTCGTCAAGGCAAGCGAGCTCGCAACAGAGGAGTTCGGGCTTGCCGACGTTGCCCTCGTCGGCGGGGATAACGTGTCGGATTATCCCCATTGGAACAAATCCTGCTGGTTGCCGAAGAAGAATTTCCTTGATCTCAAGGGAAAAATGCACGCCTGCATTTCATCGGGCGTGAAGGATGGCAAGGTCCTTTACGTCGCGGGCAACAACGATATGATCCTCGGCGACATCGGCACGGAGGAGAATGAGCCATATAACACCACGGATTTTTACGATCTGATGGACGCGGCATTCGGCACTCTCCCCGAAAACGAGAAAACAATTCTCATTTCGAAGGAGAAGCCAAATGAGCTCTATTGGGGCGCATTCCATTACATAGTGAACGGCATTGATTTCATCGGAATCAACATCGACCCGAACACCGCCTTCAATTCGCACGAGGGTTATTACAGCGATGAAACGCTCATCTGGGTGAAAAATAAGCTGAATGAGATCGATCCCGACGGCAAAAAGCCCGTTTTTGTCGTCGGTCACCTCTCCGCTATATGTTATTATAAGGAAGAAAAGCTCTCCGAATCGATGATAAACGGCAGCCGCGAGCTCTTCTACGACATATTCAAGGGACATAAAAACGCGTTCTATCTTTACGGTCACATTCACGGCGAGGGATATTGCTACAAAAATTATTCCTCGGGTGCTGTTTTGCATATCAATGATAAAAATCTTCCGCTTGATTCGAATTTGAAATCGGAGAACTCGCGCGGTAAGGAATATGAGTATACCTTCGTCCATATGGGAGGTCTTCGTCCCTTCGGAAAACAGTATTTTCAAGAGGACGGACTGACCGGATACGGCGGTAATGCCGAGCCGAAATACCACACGGGCACCGCGACCCCGCGCCTCGCGCAGTATATGGTTCTCGAGATCTACCCCGACCGCGCCGTTTTCCACATCCGAAACACAGGTGACTACGAGGGATATGACAAAAAAGATAAGCTTTTGCCGTATACGGTCTACTTTCAGGCGTAAAACAACATCAAAAAGGAGATGTAAATATGAAAAACACCAACTCCATTCGCTTGATGACAAGCAACGTTTTGGGAAATTGGCGAGATGGCTTTATCGAAAACCGCGATGACGTAATGGCGGAGATCTATCTTGATCTTTGCCCCGACGTGATCGCACTGCAGGAATTTTCCGCGCGCTATCGTGGCGAGGAAAAGGATCTTTTGTCGCTTGTTGCGCCCAAATACGAGGAGATCCTCACACCGGTGCTCAACCGTAGCCACAACAACGGCACACCTCTTCTTTATAATACCGAACGAGTCAAGGTGCTTGATAAGGGCTACTACTTTTTCGCGGACGGCGTTTGCGACAACTCCAAATCGATCACCTGGGCGGCGCTTGAGATGATCGATGGCGGTAAGCGCTTTGTTTATGCATCAGCGCATTTTATCCACACCTCCGAGGACGCGCGCGTTATTGATGGGGATCAGGCAAAGCTCTTGTGTGACGGGCTTGCAGACTTTTATAATTGTCCCGTGATGATTGGCGGAGATTTTAACAGCAACCGTATGTCGCGCTCCTATGCCAACCTGATCTCGCACGGTTTTGTCGATCTGTACGAAAAAGCACCCAATCCTCCGAGAGTCAAGTCATATCATCCTTATCCCGTTCTCGATGAAGAGACGCACCTCTACGTGCCGAGTCCTGACCCAGTTGTTGGCGACTTTAAGAATTCCATCGATCACATTTTCTATTACGGCAAGCCCGAGTGGATGCCAGCGGTAGAGAATTTTGACATCCTCACAGATGTGCGCTCGCAGATCGCGAGCGACCACTGCCCCGTTTTTGTCGATCTGGTGCTTCAATAGCCGTAAGAGATATGTGACTTTTTTCACCTAAAACTTGACACTCTGTGATTAGTGTGATATAATTAAACCATATTATTTAATTAAGGAGTAAATACCATGTTACTTTCTGCAAATATGATCAGACTTCACGATACTTTCGGCATTGAAAAGATGCTTGATATTATGGCGTCGACGGGAATTGAGGGTATCGATTTCAACAATGACGTCGCCGAATATTGCACCACCGAGCACGATGAGGAGTTTTATCGCTCCCTTGGCAAGTACGCCGCATCGCGCGGAGTTGCTATCTGTCAGGCGCACGCGCCCTTCCCCTCAAGCTACGTAGAGGAGGATAAGTCGGCAAAGAGATTCGAGGAGATCGTTCAGGGCATCAAAAATGCGGCATATCTCGGCGCGCCGATGATAGTTGTTCACCCTTGCGTACATCTCGATTTTGCAGTCGAAGGAAATCCCGAGATCCTTTTTGAATATAATCTCAATTTCTACAAAAAGCTGATCCCCGTTGCGCGCGAGTGCGGCATCAAGATTGCGATTGAGAATATCGGCAGAGTTTCGATCACCTCGACTCCCGAAAGACTCAATAAGCTCTTCGACACGCTGAACGATCCCGTGTTCACCGTTTGCTTCGACGTCGGACACTGTCTGCTTCAGGGCGTTGACCCCGCGGAGGCTATCCGCGCGATAGGTCCGCGACTTGTTGACGGTTGCACCCACGTTCACGATAACAACGGCGACCGCGACACCCACACTCTGCCCTATTACGGCAAGGTCGAGTGGGAAAGCGTAATGAAGGCGCTTGCCGACATCGATTACGCGGGCGACCTCAACTATGAGGCTTCGGCATTTATCAAGGATATCCCCGTTGCCCTCTATGAGGACGGTCTTACCTATATGGCAAAGGTCGGAAAATATCTGATCGAGAGATTCGAGTTCTATAAAGAGAATAAATAATTCAGGTCAAAAAGCAGGCAGAAAATGCCTGCTTTTTGTTGACAAACTCTCCCGATAATGATATAATGAATTAAAACCTCAGGGGGTGGAGAATATGGCAAAGATTAAAATTGATTTCAATCAAAAAATGGGCAAGGTCAAGCCGATGCACGCGGTCAACAACGGCCCTGTCTACAAGTTTGCGGTTGACCAGCGAATCACGAATATCGACGATTACCGCGCTGCGGGAATTCCTTTCGCCCGCAATCACGATGCCGCGTTTTACTCGACCTACGGCGGTGAGCACACCGTTGACGTGCACAATATTTTCACGAATTTCGATGCTGATCCCTATTCGCCCGAATCTTATGATTTCGCAATGACGGATGAATACGTCAAAGTCTGCGAATTTGCGGGGGTCCGCACCTTCTACCGCCTCGGCTCGAAGATCGAGCACGGAGTCAAGAAATACGGTACTCTTCCGCCCAAGGATTTTGCAAAATGGGCGGTCATCTGCGAGCATATCATCCGCCACTACACCGAGGGCTGGGCGGACGGATTTCATTATGACATAAAATATTGGGAGATCTGGAACGAGCCCGATCTCGACCCCGACGATTCAACGCACAAGCGTTGCTGGGGTGGCACTGCCGCGCAGTTTTATGAGCTTTATTGCATCGCGCACAAGCATCTCAAAGCCTGCTTCCCGCACCTCAAGATCGGTGGTCCCGCTGTCGCGGGGCTCAGACCCGTCTGGCTCGACGGATTTTTCCGTGCGCTAAAAGAAAATGATATCAAACCCGATTTCTTCTCCTGGCACAGATATGACAAAAACGTGCACACTTTTGTTGAAAAGGTTCGACTCGCACGCGAACTGCTCGATAAATACGGCTTTTCGGAAACCGAAAGCATTCTCAATGAGTGGAACTACGTCCGCGGCTGGACGGGTGACGATTGGGTCTACTCGCTCAAGAGCGAGAAAAACATCAAGGGTGCGTCCTTCATCGCGGCGGTAATTGAGTCCTGCCAGTACGAGCCGCTTGATATGCTTATGTACTATGATGCCCGCCCGGGTGGAATGAACGGTCTGTTTTCAACCGATCGAATCTGCGATAAGCTCAAGGGTTACTATCCTTTTTATATGTTCAACGCGCTTTATAAGCTTGATAGTGCAGTAAAGATTGATTCGGATGACGGCGATCTTTACGCCTGCGCGGCTGTCGGCGAGGGCGAGGCGGCGGTTATGCTGACGCACTTCTCCGACGATGACGAAAAGGGAATGATAGAGGCAGAGGTCGACCTTTCCGGCTTCGGCGCGGAGCGGGGTTGCGAGATCGAGTACTATCTTCTCGACGAATCGCACGATCTCGAGTGGGTCGGCAAGGCGACTTACTACGGCGACCGATTCATCCCCGCATTCAAAATGCCAAATCTTTCTTCCTATCTTATTAAGATAAAGACTCTTTGATAGGATTTACACTTGACAATTCCTCCGTTTTGTGGTATGATTATGACATCACAAAACGGAGGATCTTTTTTATGAATATTAAAGGTTTCAAGGTAAATTTCCTTGGTGACAGCATCACCGAGGGTGTTGGCGTTGTTGACAGAGCCAACTGCAGATATGACAAGCGCCTCGAGAAGATGTGCGAGCTTTCAAAGACCAATAACTACGGCATCGGCGGCACCCGTCTGGCTCACCAGCAGCACGCAAGCGAAAAGCCTCGCCACGATCTTTGCTTCTGCGGCAGAGTTTATAATATGGACACCACGGCTGATATGGTCGTTGTTTACGGCGGCGTAAACGATTACATCCACGGCGACGCTCCCTTCGGAGAGATTGGCGACAAGACCCCCGCGACTTTTTGCGGTGGAGTTTACTTCCTTATGAACTATCTTCGCCAGAATTATGCGGGCAAGCCCGTTGTCTTTATGACTCCCGCGCGCTGCTGTTACAGCAACGTCGATGACCTCGCCCCCTCGCCCAGAGCCAACAAGCGCCCCGATGCAAAGGCACTCATCGCTTACGTTGAGGTGATCGAAGAGACCGCAAAGCAGTTCGACATTCCCGTTCTCAACCTCTATCATAAGCTCGGACTCGATCCCCACGATCCCGAGATCGCACAGAAATACACCTCCGACGGCCTCCACTTCAACGACGCCGGCCACGAATTCCTCGCCCTCAGACTCAAGGAGTTTATCGAGAGTCTTTAATTGAATAAACAACCGAGAGTGTATCAACTCTCGGTTGTTTTCATATAACCTGAAAGTTACTTGCAATTTTCGCGTTGGTGTGATATAATAAAATCAATAAAACCGAAGGAGCATAGAAATGCAAGAAAATACGATCGGCGATAAGATTCGCGAGTACAGACAGAAGCTGGGACTGACGCAGGACTATCTTGCCAGCGAGCTTCACGTATCCCCGCAAGCCATCTCGAAATGGGAAAATGGGCAAACTATGCCCGATATAAATTTGCTTTTGCCGCTGTCGCACCTTCTCGGAATTGGAGTCAACGAGCTCCTCGGAGGCGACCGCCGTGCGGAACTTGAACGCGCGTGGCAGCGCGCCCTCCCGTTTGGCGACGAGCTTGCTTTGCTCGCGGCAGACGATGCTCTGAAAGAATTTCCCGATGATGAGGAATTTCTCTTCCGCCGCGCACAGGCAGAATACGATCTTGGCATTGCCTACAAAAATGTAAAGTTTATGGCGATCAACTATTTCGCGTGGGCGCAGGAGCATTTTGAATATCTGCACACAAATTTCCCCGATAACGATAAATATACCATCTGCCTATCCGAGGTCTACTTTGCACGCGGAATGCGCGACAAGGCGCTTGATCTTATATATTCCGCAAAGAGCTCGCCCCGCCAAAAGAGCCTGATCGCCCAATACCTCGGCGGCGAGGAAGAGATCAGATTCAAGCAAACGAAGCTTGAAGATCAGATGAAGGATCTTTATAATACCCTCGTTGATATCAACACCCGCGAGTCGCTGGGCGCCGCGCATTCTCTGCTTGACGTGATGATGGGGGATGAAAAAGGCCGGCGAAGCAAATATTTGTGGTCGCTCTATCTCTCGGATGCCGAGCTTTGCCTTGATGAGGGCGATCTTGACGGCTACGCGGAAAAGTTTATGAAGGCGTATGAGGCTATGAAGGCTTATGCCGTCCCCGGTCCGAGCGTTTCGTATACCGATCCGCTTTTTGACCGCTTGACGGATAACCGCAACCGCAGTCTTGATAAATTACACTTTTTTGACCGCTTCCTTTCAAGCAAAAAGCTCGGTCATCACGCATCGATTGACGTTCGCCGCAAAATTGCCGATGAATGTGTGACCTGCTTCAGACTTTGGAAGCACGAATGGATCGATTTCTATCAATTCTGCCGCCGTCATTTTTGCTGTGTCGGCCCGGGTAATTTTGCAACTCAATATAACAAAGACCCCAATGACGATGGAGATTTGAAAAAGCTGCTTGAGCAATACGGCGCTCATCGTTTTCACGAATGCCATATCGCAAGGGGAAGAAAATTGGTTGAAGATCTGCTCTGCGGCGGTCAAATGCACGGCTTCGCGGCGCACGCAATAGGCAACCGTATTGTCGCGTTTTGCAACGCCTGGGATAAGACGAGCTACAGCTATCTGCCGCTGCCCGAAAAATACTGCTCGGTCCCCGAGGGCGAAAAGGTTATGTTTTTTGCCGAGATATTGGTGGAGGACAATCTGCACGACTGCGGAATCGACGAGCGGCTGATCAAAATTGCTCTCGATTATGCGGAAAATAACGATTACACCAAAGCCGAGGTCTACCTTTACGACAACGATTCCGCAAAGTTTGACCGCGATCTTGCGCTTTATCAAAAATTCGGATTCCGGATTGCTTACAACTTGACGGAAGACGGAAAAAGAAAGTATATTTTGCAAAAAGATCTGAATCTTTCGGCTGAGAGCAGATTCAAGCTCTTCGAGCGCGAGGTCATAGAAATGATCGCGAAGGAAAATCCCGAATTTGCGGATAAGATAATGGCGCAGTACAATAAAGCGCGCGTTATAAACCGCGAATTCACGGGACACGGCTTTTTCACAAATTTCGAGGTCACCGATCCCGCCGATTCGCTCGGTTGTGGTTATAACAATCAGCTTGGTGATCTGACGGCAGAGTTTCCCGGGGTGAAATTCGGTGCAGGTTTTGTGCTGTTCATCGAAAACGGATTTATTAGTATGCTCGAGGGCTGTGTTTACGGTAACGATCCCTGGCCGGATAGAATCACGGAATATAAGCTGGTGCCGTCAATGAACGTTATGATAAAAAATGTGATAGACAAACACGATCCCATGGGTCTGCTTGCTATGGGTTGCCCCGATGATGAATATATTCCCGAGGTCAAAAGGCTCGCACCGCAAATCAAAAAAGATATGACGGAGCAAGAACTCTCCACCCTGATCTACGATGTCTTTGTTGAAATGTTTTCAGAGCCGATAGCAAAAGATCTCTGCGACAAAATGGCGAAGGAGATCCTTTCGGAGAACTGATCTTTTTGCATATATTAAAGCCTTGATGTTTATGTAGTGCAGATTTTGTCCTCTTCATTCACCGCTCCTCGCGGTCCCCTTTCCCCGCTGGGGAACGCTAATGGCATCTGCAAACTTCTTTGATATTCAGCGAACATCGGATATTACAATAATTATGTTTTGGCAGTTCGGAATATTTTTATTTAAATAATTACGCACTCGTAATGGAGTTTTTGCAAACTTTTTTCAATAAAATATTCCAATTTAATATGTAAAATTATATTGCTAAATCATATTCGCTGAATGGTTAGCGTGTAGCACTAAGCCCTCAGCGTTCCCCAGCGGGGAAAGGGGACCGCGAGAAGCGGTGAATGAGGAGGACATTATTGTACCGCACGAACGATAATCGCACATATCAGCGATTTGTTATATTGAGATTTCATTGATTGTTATGAGGTAACAAGTGCTTTCTCCAACCATCGGTTGCCTTCGTATATCCGAAAAGTTACTTGCAATTTTCGCGTTGGTGTGATATAATAAAATCAATAAAACCGAAGGAGCATAGAAATGCAGGAAAAGACGATCGGCGAAAAGATTCGCGAGTACAGACAAAAGCTGGGACTGACGCAGGACGCCCTTGCGTCGGAGCTTCACATCTCGTCGCAAGCCATCTCAAAATGGGAAACAGGGCAAACTATGCCCGACATCAATCTGCTTGTTCCGCTCTCGAAGGTACTCAAGATCGGTCTTAACGACCTTCTCGGCACCGACCGTCGCGCGGAGTTTGAGCACAGATGGCAGCAGATGGTTCGTTACGGCGAAGATATGACCCTGCTCGTGGCGGAGGAAGCTCTTGAGGAATTTCCCGATGACGAAACCTTCCTTTACCGCCGTGCGTGTGATCTTTATCATATAGGCAAAAGAAAAAAGACCGACAAAGAACCGAGAAACTCTTATTTGTTAAAGTCACGTGAAGCGTTTTCGAAACTTAACAGGCTTTATCCCGATGATGAAACATATTCATCGTGGCTTGCAAGCGTGGAGTTTGAGCTCGGAAACCGTGATCGCGCACTTGTTCTCGCTTATTCGCAGAAGGATGACATCAGGCGTGCACAGATGGTCACCAAGTTTCTCGGTGGGGACGAGAAGATCAAATACGATCAAAATAACCTTAAAAAGAAATTTCTTGAGCTCTATATGCATCTTATGAGAATCAATACCCGCGAGTCGATGAATGCGGCTTATGACCTGCTTGATTTAATGATGCCGGAAGGTAAAAAGCTTTACTTTGGTTATTGGAATCATTTTTCACGCTATGCGCGCCTTTGCTTTGATGAAGGCGATATCGACGGATTTGCTCAAAAATACAAAATGGCGTATGAGGCGGTAAAGGAGTATAACGCCCTTCCTCAAGAGCCGATTCCCTATCCCGATCCCTTCTTCGATCACTTGACTCAAGTGCCTTCAAATCCGCAAAACCTGTGCGATTTCATTTGTCATATTGCCTCTTACGACAAAACGGGACACCCCGCGCTTCTCGACCTCCGCCGTGAGGTAGTGCGCGAAAATATCAAATACAGACCCCTCCACCGCCACGAATGGAAGAATTATTTTTCATTCTGCCGTGCATATACCTGCAAGGATAATTGCTATAATTTCGGTATGAGCTATCATATGACGCAGGAGGAAGACCGCGCGCAGTATGAAAGCGTGATAGAACGCAAGGGCGGCAGCGAAAGGCTTGTCGAAATGTGGCTCGGTCAGGTTGAACGCTACGTCGGCGGCGGGATCGCAAAGGGAACGGTGGCTTGCTTTGAAAATGAATTTTTCGGCTTCTGTCACTGCGGCGAAAAGGATTCCTTCGTATGCCTCGGCATCCCCGAGGAGGAGCGCGCCATCCCCACCGCGCCGGAGGGCTCGAAGATATTTTCGATCGTCGAGCTGATGATCGCGTCCAATTTCAAACGTTGCGGAATGGAGGAAAAGCTCATCACGCGCGCCTTTGAGGACGCCATCAAAGAGGGCTACACACACGCCGAGGTATATCTGCTCGAAAGAATGCTCAGATTCCCCGACATGGGACGTTTTGACGAATTGCTTGAG
This sequence comes from Clostridia bacterium, assembly GCA_017632155.1. The sequence goes on along the minus strand of JAGBRZ010000051.1, from coordinate 62,526 downwards.
ATCTACACCCGTCTGGGATTCAAGATCGTCCGCGACCTTTCGAATGAAAAAGACGGAAGGTATTATATTATGCAGCGTCCGCTCTGCCACGTTTCTCTTGACAGCCTTGCGGATTTCGAGTTTCACGACAGCGAATGGAGCTTCGTTTCGTGGGAAAACGGCGATCTGACCGTCAAGATCAGAGCACTCAATATCCACAAGGATGCCGATCAGAACCGCATGGGCAAGGATATGGAGCTCGGCGAGGCTGTGGCGACCTTTTTCGGAATCAAAAACATCACTTATGAGCTCCCGCGCACCTGGAAGAAGGACGAAAACGGCAATTCATATACCGATGAGCCGCGCGTGATCTACGAGGGCGACGAGGCGATGGCGAGATTCATTGGTGAGCTTAAAAACGATCACGGCGTGACGGTTATGTATTTTGATGAAAAGGACGAAGGTTATAAACTCGGCGCGATCGGAAGCGAATGGCTTTCGCCCAAATTCGATTTCGACAGCGTCCGCATCGAGTGGGACGCCTACGACGGCAAGGCTTGGTATGAGGGTCATAAACGCAAGGACAGAGAGCTCGTTCTTTCCACTCCGAGCGGCGACGTGACCGTGGAAGCAAGCTTCCGTGAGCATAACGTGCCCGTTTACAACAACGGTGTGCGCATCGATCCCGATTCAATGACCGTCACCGTGACTTACGGCGGCAAAGCGTATTGGAGCACACCTTCTTGCCACACTTGGGAAGATGCTTTTGCCTCGTTGCAAAGATCCCTGCCCGAGGGCGTGAAGATCAAGTGCTGCCTCACCTGCGCACACGGCAATTTCTGCCCCTACGGCAACAAATCGGGCGAGATCTTTTGCCTGAAAAACGACAAGCCGAAAAACAAGCTCGATGTCTGCGATTTGCTGAACGGCGGTAAAGATCTTGACGAAAAACGCAAAGAAATATCCTTCGTTTGCCCCGATTTTAAGGAGCAAAGCGAGGATCACTACACTTATAACGATTATTTGCATTGCTTAAAAAAGCTCAATAAAAGCATCTGACCTATTGACAATGCGGGGGGGTATGGTATAATATAGTCATAAGAACGCATAATTGACGAAAGGTATCATTATGAACGAAGAACTTAAACCGATTATAGAAGAGAGGCTTGATCCCGAACTCGAAAAAAGAGCGTTGAAGCGCACCTACAACCGTTGCGGGTGGATACTTTTGGCGTTTGCCATACTTTCGATGGCTTTGGCATTTTTCATTGACAGCTTTTTAATGCTCGAAAGTGACGCTGTAAAGGCAGTTTTCTCAAAATACGCATTGTTTGTCAATGCGCTCGTCATCGGCGGTGCGACACTCGGCGCGGCACTTTTGCTGAAATTTATCCCCAGATCCGCGCCCAAACGCCAAAAAATGACGCCGAAAGACTTTTTCAAGTTCGTTTTCATCGCTTTCGGTGTTTCTTGCATCGGAAATCTGATTACTCAATTTTCCATCAATTTTCTTTATTTTATTACGGGAATTGAAATAAGCGACAGGGTCAGCGCGGCGATCGGGTCTGTCGAGCCTTGGCAGGCTTTTGTTTGCGTGGTGCTCCTCGCGCCGATCACAGAGGAATTTTTGTTCCGCAAGCTTCTCATCGACCGCCTTTATAAGCACGGCGAGCTGCTTGCCATTCTGTCAAGTGCCGTATTTTTCGGACTTTATCACCAAAACGTGTATCAGATCCTCCCAACCGCCGCCGCGGGATTCATTCTCGGCTACCTTTATTGCAAAACGGGAAGCTATCTTGCAGTGACGATTTTGCACGCGATCTACAATTTCGTCGGCGTGTTCCCCGTGCTTTTCAATTCGAAATTGACGGAATTTGCGGGCTTGACGGCAGAGGAACTGTCCGCCCTACCGGTGGAGGTATATGCAGAATACCGCGCTGTGATGGCGGGTTACATACTTTTCACGCTGATCGTTGCCGCGATCAATATCTTCGGCATAGTCCTTTTTATTATCAATAGGAATAAGTTCAGCACGGAAAACAATGCCTCCGCTTTGCTTGAAAGCGACAAGCGCGAGATCATTGTCCGCGCCCCCGGCATAGTTGTCTTTGCGGTCTTAATGATCCTGCTGACCGTGCGTTCGCTCTTTTTATAACCCGACTTTCTCGGGCATTTTGCCCGGAAAAATATATTTTTTACGTGCTGACCGTTAGTCAGAAAACAAATGAAAGAAAAAGTATTCGACCAAGAACACAGATGCCACATAGCGGCAATGGCACTCGGACTCGTCAATGCCATCGAATCGAACACCATCGACACCGAAACTGCGCAAAAACTGCTCTTCCGTCCCGGTATTTTTGAGAAATACAAGGAAGATCCCGAGCTTTACCGCCTCTTAAACCTCGGCGAGGAGCTCGACACGATCGTGCGGACTCTCCCGGATTTTAAGGAACAATCGATTGGCGAGATCAAAGAGCTTTGCAACAAAATCTTATCGGAAGGAAAAAGGAGAAACAGTATGGAAAATTACAGATTTATCCTGAAGCACCTTGAAGCCAAGGGCTATTTCGTTGCTGCAGGCATGACCGAGGAAGAGAGGGGAAAGGTTGAAGAGATATACGGCTTCAAGTTTCCGCAGGCGCTTGCCGATTTTTATTCCTGCGGGGTGCCGTGTTTGTCCTCGGCTGTTCCTTTTCCGCTGTGGAAGGATTTCAACGAGCTTAACGTCAGCGCGATCAAAAAAATGATCGAAGATCCGATAAATTGGCTGAAAGAAGACGTCAAGGATGGATTTTGGCTGAAATCTTGGGGAAAACGACCCGAAAACGAGGAGGAAGCGCTGGCGGTATTTTCCCGTGTTGCCGCAAAAGCCCCGAAACTGATCCCGATCTATTCGCACAGATACGTCCCCGTGATCGAGGGCGTCGATGACCCGCCCGTCATTTCCACCGTCGGTATGGATACCATCGTATACGGCGCTAATCTCTCGGAATATCTCCAAAATGAATTCTTTGGCGGTAAACTTTCAACCGTTTCCGCCGTGTCGATCCCGTTTTGGAGTGAAATAATCGAGAAAGCGGCAAAACCGATGAATGAAAAAATGATCTGTAACAACGAAGATATCATCGCGTTTTACAAGGCGACAAACAGCCTGCACGACGGAATGGTCGTGTTTGCAGAGGGGTGCGGCGACTGCCTGCGTGTAGGAGTTGACGTCACGAGCATTATAGGCAGCCCAAGGGTGGAGATGATCTTCCGCGGTGTCAAGTCGTGGCGGATCAAGTGTGGCGACGAAATATTCTGCTCAAACGTCGGCTTCCGCGACGGCACCGTCATCTGGGCGAACTCACAGTCGCTCGACGACGAGTTTTTGATAAACCGCAAATGCGCTTACGTCCACGCCGACTCGATGGAGTGGTTGATGTGAATTTATGGCGGCAAAATCTTTGATTTTGCCGCTTTTCCTATTGAAAAATCCCGAAAATATGATATAATTATAAAAAACCAACGAGGTGACGATATGCTTAAAAGAGAAGATATCCGCGTGCGCGATCCGTTTATTGTTTTTGAGGATGGCGTTTACTATATGTACGCGACGACGGGCAAGACGACCTATTCCTACTATCACAGCTGCGATCTTGAAAACTTTGAAGAGGGCGGCGTGGCTTTCGAGATTCCCGAGGATTTTTGGGCTTATAAAGACGTCTGGGCGGGCGAGGTTCATAAATATAAGGGCAAATTCTACCTTTTCGTGTCGCTCCTCGGCAAAAACGGTCTGCGCGGAACGCAGATCTGCGTCAGCGATTCTCCGCGCGGTAAATTCGTACCGCTCGTGCCCCGCGCCGTGACACCTCTCGATCAAAGCTGCATCGACGGTACACTTTACGTTCACGAGGGCAAGCCTTATATCTTCTACTCGCACGATTGGCCGGATAATTACGTGGAGGAAAAGGGTGCACTCGTCGGCGAGATCTGGGGTGCTGAGCTGACAGATGATCTTACCGAAATTAAGGGCGAGCCCTGGCTCGTTTTCGGCTCGGATGAATCGCCCATTTCAAAGGCGACACCGCATAGAATTATGCACGAGGGCAAGGAATATCTGCGCTATGGCTCGGACGCGCCCTTTTTGCAGAAGCTTACGGACGGCTCGCTCCTTCTGACCTGGTCGCCATATCTGCAAAATAACTACGTCGTTTTGTCGGTGGTTTCGAGATCGGGTAACATCAAGGGCCCTTGGGAGCATCTCACGCAGCCGCTTTTCGACCAAAACGGCGGCCACGCGATGTTCTTCCGCGACGGAGAGGGCAGAAACATTATGTGCCTCCACGCCCCCGAGAAAAATATGCTCGAGCGCGCCCACCTCTTCGAGGTCGCCGAAATCGACGGCGTGATGAGGGTAGTTAAAGAGATTTGAACATAAACTCAAGCACTGCTTGAGTTTTGCTCCTCAAGCGCAAGTTGCTGTAATTTGAGCGCGTTTTTCGATATAATGTCCTTATCGGCAAGAGCCGAACGAAAGGAGAAACAAAATGTTTGAAACAGTAAAAGTCGGGCGCAGGATCGCGCAGTTCAGAAAAAAGAAGAATATGACTCAATTTGAGCTCGCCGATGCGCTCGGGATCAGCTTTCAAGCGGTATCAAATTGGGAGCGCGGAAATTCGATGCCGGACATTTCAAGACTTTCCGAGCTTGCAGAGCTTTTTGATGTTTCCATAGATGATATTCTCGGAAAGAAGAATCAAGTTGTTATAGATGCCGCGCGCGGCGAAGATGTCAAGGCAGAGAAGTATTCTGAGGATGATCTCGAGGAAGCGGCAAGCATTATGAAACCCGACGAGGTGGAGGAGATAGTATCGCTGTCAACTGCAAAGTTCGCGAAAATAGTTCCGATGCTTCCTTTTCTTGACGAGGATTATATTGATGACCTGGCATGGAAGTTTTACCGCGAGGGTGCGATTTTCGAGGAATTGATGCCTTTTATGACCGATGATGCACTTGACAAATTGGCAGAGGCGGCATATAACGACGGTAGACATATCGAAACATTTTGTCCATTTATCAGCGAAGATATGTGCGGGGAGCTTGCACTCCGCGCGGCAGAAGACGGTAAGGACGTAAAGCCTTTTCTTCCTTTTTTGTTGGAAGACGACGTGAAAAAGCTGGCTTTCAATTCGCTTGAAAAGGGGAACGTCAAAGCTGTTACGGATTTCCTGCCGTTTATGGACGAAGACGATGTTAAAGAGTTGGCATTTGATGCCTTCGAAAAAGGAAATGTCGGAGCTGTTACCGATTACTTGCCCTTCATGTATGAGGACGATGTCAAGGAGCTTGTCGAGAAGATCTTGAAAAAATAATATTTTAAAGAATCTCGAGGCTGAGTTACGTGTAGAGTACTCAGCCTCGATTTTTTAATACTACGATATGCAATATAACAAGGTGAATTTTATTGTATTATTTACATTTCCATTGATTTCCCCGAAGAAATATGCTATAATTAAACTAATCTAAAAAAGTGAGGTAAAATTATGATAACAACGACATTTGATTCGAACCCCGTGGCGAAGCTGAATCCCTTTATCAACCCCGATGCTGTGCGGGTTGACGCTTGTATCATCACTTTTTCCTATATTATCGAAAAATTCGTGACCGAGACCTATGACTGCGAGCAGATCGGCGAGTCGAAGTCGGTAACGGGCAACACTCCGATCTATCTGATCAGATATAAGAACAAAAAATTCGCATTTTTTAAGTCCTTTGTCGGCGCGCCCGCCGCGGCGGCGTCTGTCGAGGACACCCGAGCGATCTTTTCGACCGATAAATATATCCTTTTTGGCGGCTGCGGCTGCCTTGACAGAGAAATTGCACGCGGAAAGGTGATGATCCCCACCGCCGCATACCGCGATGAGGGCACTTCCTATCACTATGTCCCCGCCTCCGATTATATCGACATCCCCGGATGTGATGCCGTCGAGGCGTTTATGAAGGAAAACGAGATCGCTTATGTCAAGGGCAAGACCTGGACGACCGATGCCATCTTCCGCGAAACCGAGGAAAATTTTGCGAAGCGCAAGGCTGACGGATGCATTTCCGTTGAAATGGAGTGCGCGGGAGTGCAGGCGGTCTGCGCTTTCCGAGGCCTCAAGCTATACGTTTTCTTCACAAGCGGCGACCTTCTTGACTCCCCGAAGTGGACGATGAGAGCAAAAGAAGGACAGATCAAAGACACACAGCACGATTCGGGGCATTTTGACATTGCTATTGGCCTCGCCGACTTTATTTCATAAGGAGAAATCACAATGAAACCACTTTATCAGAGTATCCGCGCGTCCTTTTCGAAGGATATTTATATGGCCGTTTGTCCGGTCGTTGCCGCGCCGACGGTGACGTTTGAGGTCAAAAAAGAAGAAGATCTTGCGCTTTTGACCGCCGCAATGCCTCCGCAGAACGTGATTTTTCATATTTCATCCGACTTGACAGTAGTGGGCCAAGCACTTTACGACACTCTCGCACTCTGCTCGCGCTCCGTGCCGATTCTGTATATTGACGATGAAGCAACCGTCGCACCGCTCGCGGAGTTTTGCGACCTCAACCACGTCGGCGACGCGATACTTTGCGCGGCTTTTGAAAAGAAAGAAGTTCTCTCTAAGGCTTACACTGCAATGCCGATGCTTCGCGGAATGCTCGATTGCAGAGGAATGTCACCCGATATTGATAAATTACCCGGCATTGCCGTTGCAAACGGCGCAACCTCGGTCATTCTTGATCCCGAATCTGCCACAGCCGATGCGGTTCATTCGCTCCAGCAGAGATTTATTCATACCGTTACCTACGGTTACTTCGGCAAAGCCGCCGCTCGCGGTGTCAACGGCATCATAACCAACGATCTTGCGGGCGCATATTCCTTCCTTTCAAGCTTCCCCGAGGGAACGAACTTCCGCCGCCGCGCGCTTATCGCGCACAAGGGCTTCCAAAATAACGGAAAATATTCCGAAAATACGATCACCTCTGTTGTTGCCGCGGCTGAAAATTATTTCGAGGGTGCAGAAATCGACGTCAAGCTGACGGTCGATAACGTCCCCGTTGTTATGCACAACACCAACACCAAGGGACTTTTCGATTGCGAGGTTGCCGTGACAGAGGAGAGCAGTTACGAATTCCTATCCTCTCTCAGCCGCATTGAGCATCCGAATGAAACGATCGACACTTTTGCCGATCTGATGCATAAGATGAAGGATTACCCCGACACGCCCGTGCTGATCGAGATCAAGCCCTCGGCGAAATATCATAAGGTCGAGCTTCTGACCGCGATGACGGATGAGCTTCTGCGCGACGGACTTTCGCAGGAAAACTGCATCGGAATCATGGGCGGATCGCTCGGACCGGGACTCCGCTACGTTCACAAACGCATTCCCTATCTGCCCCTCGGTTGGTGCGAGGGCGGAAAGAATATCCCCGCCGCACCCGAAAATCGCGAGGAGGCAGAGGACAGAATTTACCGTGTCGCTCAGCTTGCGCAGGGCTGCGCCGCGGGCTACAATCCCGAGGACGTCAACATCAACCGCCTTTTCAACGAATACGCAAAATTCCGTATGCTCCACGTTTTCGTTTGGTCACGCTCGTGGACTCTCTCGCCGAGCAAGTGGGAGGAAAACGGGCCTTCGAATGATAACACCTATCTTTCGGGCTTCGATGCCTGGACGACCGACCACGGTGAGTACTTCCTCGGCTACCCGATAGCGATCGAGGTGACGGAAAACGCGCCCGAATGCATCCTTCATTTCCGTGACGGTCACACCGAGCGTGCTCTTTGCGAGGAGCTCTCGGTCGGTGATGAAAAATATTATCTTTACAAAATCGAATTGCACTTCGGCGGCAGCTACTACATCTGTTCCGAACCAAGCCAATTTTAAAACTGCGTTTTAAAATTGAAGGCGCGCGCTTATCGCCGCCGCAAAAATCTGCGATTTTTACGGCTCCCCTCGGCGCGCGGGCTCGCCTTGCTCACCTAAAAGGTGTTTTTTCGGAGGCGAAGCCCCCGAAAAAACGGATTTTATTGAAATATGCACAATAATTAATTGCTATTAGTTAGAAACCTAAAGGAGAATGACTATGAAAAATAATTTGTTCGTTATCATTTTAGCCCTTACCCTTGCCATCCTTTGCGGATGCACCCCTGCGGAGGTTCCTGCGGAAACCACGGTTAACCCCGAAACGCTTCCCCCCGAAACCGCGCCGATTGAAACCGATCCCATCGAAACCGCGCCTCAGCTTGAACAGCTTGATCCCGTGACTCTGTCTTACGATGATTATCTCACCGAGATCCACGGCATTCTCCCGAACGCGGAGGGCGTTACTCTCGAGGGCACGGCAATCGAAGTGATCGAGGTCAAGGGCGTCAGCTATTTCCACGCCAAAGACCTTGGCACGGCGAAGATCACCACAGGCACTCAGACGGTTGAGATCACCGTAAATAAGGCGAAGCTCAATCTCATCGTCATAATGGGTCAGAGCAACTCGGGCAACCATTTCGCCAACGCCGCATCGGACATCACCTGTCCTCTCGGCACCGCATATTGGTGGGGCGCGGGCAGAGGAGTTGCTTGCAAATCTCCTACAAATTTCACCCAATCGACTCTGGGATTCCACAGTACCTTGCTTGCAGAGCTCTATGCGCAGAGCGTAGCGGCGGGCGACCCCGTTAAGAACGTTCTTGTATGGCACGAGGGCGGAAGCCAGACGGGAGAGGGAACGAGTAAGAACGGCTCCTCCATCTACGGCTGGGCGGTAAGTCCGAGCGATACCTCGGGCACGGATTACACCGTGCAGATGGTCAAAAAATGCGTTGAATATTATGCGGGTCTCGGCGACAAGGTCGAGATCGTCAGCCGCGGAGTTTATTGGCTTCAGGGCGAGGGCGACGGTGTTCGCGGAATTGATCCCGTCGAATATTCCGCTTGCCTCAGTGCAATCTGGAACAAGCTCAAAACCGAGGCGGGGCTTGAATATATGGCAATAATGCGTGTCCGTCAGGGCGGCGATAAGAACACGCTGAACAACGATATTTTCTATTCCACCACCGTTTCGGCGCAGTATGACCTTGCCAACAAGAACCCCGACATCTTTATGGCAACCACTCTTACCGAGTATTTCACGGGCGCGCCGACAGCGAAAAAGACGGTTGACATCCAAAATTACATCAGAATGATGGCGGAATACTCCTCCATCGACAGCTACAAGGACAAGCACGGCAACACCGCAACCTTCAAAAACGGTGCGCTGACAATGCCGATGAGCACTCTTTTCGGATCGAACAATAACAACCACTACGGCAAATTCGGCTACACCCTCATCGCATCCGATTCGGCATACAATATGTACCGCGCGCTTTACGGATCGGAATTTTCCTTCATGATGACAACATCCTCGGGCAGACCGGAAGATCGCAAGATCTCGAAGGCGGGCGACGTTGTCGAGCTTGATATTACCGAAATGGCAGATGACCTTTCCTTCTATGCGGCACCCGGTAGCACTGCGGGAACTGTCCAGATCAAGGTAACAAGCGCGGGCAAAGACGTCACCGCCGAGATCATCAATGCCTCGGGCGCGAACTTCGGATGCGCTAATCTCAAGGCGATGAAGAACCACGATGACGTTGTAATCACCGTGACCTTCACCGCAAAGTCGGGCGAGAAGGGAAGCGTCACCTATAAGATCACAGACCACAGCATTGATCTTCCCGATGATCTCCCCGCGCAGTATTCCTGGGAGTTCGACGGCGACCTTCTTGCGCGCGATAAGGACGGCAGAGTTGTCAATGCGATGCTCGAAAAGGCACTCCTCGGCTCTTATAAATTCGAAAACGGCATCCTCTGCCTCACCAAGGCACAGCTTGAGATCGTCAAGGCTATCGACCTTCGCCACGATAAAAACTGGTCGATCGAGATCGGATTCGGTGATATCACGGGTGCCGCAGGCTTCCTCCTTGCCACCGAAGCAACCAATATCAAGGGCAACAAGGCACTTTCCTATCGCGGCGGCAAGCTGACCATTTCGGATTACGATACAAAGGCTCACGCTGCAAATGCGGGTTATTATAACTATTCCGCCGAGGGCTCGCGACTCTCTTCGGGCACCGTCATCAAGCTCGTCAACACATATGATGCTGCGACGGGCAAGAGCGTTGTCAGCGTTTGGCGCGACGGCGTGCTGACGGTTGAGAATATCAACAACGTCACCGGCGACTTCAACGGCGGCGCGGCTACCGATCTCAGCGCATATCCCTTCACCGCTGACTTTGCCTTCAGCTACCTCGGCAACAGCAACTCCAGCGGCTCTTTCCTTGCGACCAATCAGATCGACTTTATCAGAGTTGATACCGGAAACTAATAAAAATCAACCGCCTCGGATAATTTCCGGGGCGGCTTTTTTTGATAGATTTCAATAAGTACGCTTGTCAAATGTGCAGCACAGACTCCGCTCTCCTCATTCACCGCGGGGAGCGGTGAATGAGGAGATCACCATCTGCACTGCACAAAGTCAAGAAAAAATAAAAATTCTTCCAAAAGCCTATTGACAAATCTGTCTATTTGTGATAGACTGTATATGCGGTCTATTGGCGATAGACAAAAGTGCTTGATGAACCTTGCAATATATTAAGATCCGTTTTTTTGGCGGCTTTGCCGCCAAAAAAACACCTATCAGACGAGCACAGCGAGTCCGCGCGCCGAGGGGAGCCGCCAAAATCAAAGATTGTGGCGGGCGGCGATAAGCGCGCGATTTTCAATTGTAAAACGTAGTTTTACAATTGCTTTATAAAAGGGGGACATAAAAATGGAAGAATTAAGACTTGGCGCTGTGGAGGCGCGATTTGCGGATATAGTTTGGGCAAATGCTCCGCTGACAACAAAAGCGCTCGTCGCTCTTTGCGAGGGAGAGCTTGCGTGGAAACGCACAACGACGTACACGGTGCTCAAAAAGCTCTGCGAGCGCGGACTTTTCAAGACGGAAAACAGTACCGTCAGCGTGCTGATAACAAGGGATGATTTTTACGCAATGCAGAGCGAAAAATTTGTGGAGGACACTTTTGACGGCTCGCTTCCGGCATTTATCGCGGCGTTCGCATCACGCAAAAAGCCGAGCGAGCAGGAGATCGCGGAGATCCGCCGCATGATCGAGGAATTTGGAAAGGAGTAATAATGAGCGATATTTTTATTAAAATATTTAACCTCAGCGTTATGGCGGGGTGGCTCACTCTTGCGGTGCTGATCTGCCGCCCGCTGATGAAAAAGGCGCCGAAGTGGATAAATTGCCTATTGTGGGGCATTGTCGGCTTGCGGCTCGTCTTTCCTTTTTCACTCGAAAGCATTTTCAGCCTCATTCCGTCTGCTGAGCCTCTGCCGCCCGACATAATGATGTCGCCCGCGCCCGCGATCAACAGCGGCGTCGGCGTGGTCAATAGTATGATCAATCCGATCATCTCGACCTCACTCGCTCCCGATCCCACGGCAAGTGCCAATCCAATGCAGATCGTTATCGCGGTCGCTTCGGTTGTTTGGATCATCGGCATCGCCCTGATGCTCGGATATGGGATTGTTTCGTTTATTACGCTTCGATTCAAGGTTCGCGCGGCAATCAGGGGAGAGAAGAATGTCTATTTCTGCGACGAAGTCGATTCGCCCTTCATCCTTGGGGTGATCAGACCGAGAATTTACGTTCCGTCGGGAATGAGCGGCGAAGCGCTCGAGCACGTGATTGCCCACGAACGGGCACACCTCCGCCGCGGAGACCATCTTTGGAAGCCCGTAGGCTTCGCGCTTCTCGCATTTTATTGGTTCAACCCGCTTTTGTGGGTAGCATACGCGTGCCTTTGCCGCGATATCGAGTCGGCTTGCGACGAAAAGGTCATCAAAACGATGGACATCGCCGCCAAAAAGAGCTATTCCGAGGCGCTTCTTGCTTGCAGTATACACCGAAAGAGAATAATGGCGTGCCCCCTCGCCTTCGGCGAAGTCGGTGTAAAGCAAAGAATAAAATCGGTACTGAACTACAAAAAGCCCGCGTTCTGGATAATCATCATCGCACTTGTCGCAACTCTTGTCCTTTCTGTCTGCTTTTTGACGAATCCGAAGGGCAAGGTTCTCGATGAACTTGTTCCGGGAAGTAAATGGCTCAGCACAACTGGTCCGACCATATCTTTTGGGGTCTATGAAAACGGCAGCGTTGAGGGAATCATCAACACAGCCGATGGAAACAGGCACAATATAGTGATCCATTACCGCAAGGCGGGCAGTGGGGTGGTCGTTGATATAGTCGAAGCCGCAATCAATGACGTCAAATACGAGAGCGAGAACTTAACCGTAACTCCCGAGGAGCACAATGAGTGGTATGAGCAGCAAGTGGCTGAACATTCTCTGATCTCGGGTATGTTCAGGCTGCGCCGCGGCGATCTTGTTTTGACGGTAAAAAAGAACAGCATCGGAATTGAGAGCGAAGAGATCGTTTTCAAAAACGTCTCCTCGGACGATGGGGAATTGTGTTACAAAATCGATTTGCCCGGCGGTACTGCAAAGAACTATATCTACATCCACGGGGCGGGATTCGATAATAACCGCGCAGAGATCACATTCCGTCTTGCCCGATGCAAGGACGACGATATATATTTTGTTCTGGGTTGGAAAAACAAGACTCTTAAACCGCAAATGAGAGGTCCCGATTTTGAAGTCTACCGATATGAAAACGGCGTACCGATCGCACTTGAACATATCAGCTATTGGAAAATGTATGCTTTGTCGGTTGACGCTTTATCGACGACATATCCTTCGTATAATCTCACCGAGCATTACGACATATACTCCCCCGGCAGATACCGCTTCGAATCCGACGGCGCGTGGGTGGAATTCGAGGTGATAAATGACACTTATCTTGGACTTGATGCCTCAAACGGGCTCGACGTTTTCGTCTGGCAGCCGGGGCAGCACAGCTTGTCCTTTGCGCTCTTCCCTCATTCTGACAGGAATCATAATGAAAAATATTTGCCGCTCGGAATACACGGGGTCACCGCTTCGGAAATGCGCGCGATCCTTTCTACGTACATCATTAGCGGGCTTGAAATACATATCGTGCCTGTAAGCAATATGCTTACAAGCTACGGATACGGAGATTATTTGGAAAGATGGAGTGCTTTGGACGACATCAAGCCGTATCAGAATATGTATCTTGCAATTGTAGGGAATATGCTTTTCGGGAAAAACGCGAGTGACTATTACCCGGGCATATATGAACATTGTAGGTTTGACATTGACGGTGACGGCGAGGACGAATACCATAAGGTCTGCCACGGCCTTGAAAACGGCGAGTTTATGTTCAGCTATGTTATCAGCAAAGACGGCAGCACTGCGGCTTACTTCGACAATTTTTACACCGAGCCGATGCACCTCAGCTTTGTCAATTCCGCTGATGGCAAGGTTCGTCTGCACGGCAGAACCGAAGATGGAAAAGATGTTCTGTATGATATATCCGTCGAAAACGGACATGTCAAATTGACCGTGAACAACGATGCAATGCAATATGAGGTCAACAACGCGACAGTTGTTTTGGATCCTTCCTATTCCCCCTACGATCCTTCGAGAAAATACGACGTCTACGTCTGGCAGATGGCTCAGAACAGTTTTTCATTTGCTTTGCTTGATAGCAAGCCGCGCGATTGGCTTGACGATGAGCTCTTTAATATCAAGGGTGTCCCCGCTGCCTCGATGCGCCAAATTTTGCTTGACAAAAATCTCGGACCGGATGACGTTAATATCGTTCGTTGGCAGAATCCTCTTTCGAGCTATATCGGGGATTTTTGGGTAATCTGGCCGTATATGAATGACAATACTCCGCAAGAGAATTTCTATTACGCTATCGTTTACGATATGCTTTTCGGCGCGTCACCGCGCAGATATTATCCCACCGCCACCGAAAGCGAGAGATTTGATATTGACGGTGACGGTACAAAGGAAGATAATAGGATCTTTTTTGGACTTGTTGACGGTAAGTTTATGTTCAGATATATCATCAGCGAGGACAATAAGACCGCATCCTACGACGACACCTTCTATACCGAGCCGATGAGCCTCAAATTCTTAAAAACGGAGGATAAATTGCGCTTGCGCGGTGTGGATGAAAAAGGCGGCGTGCATATTTATGATATCGTGCTTGAGGACGGTCACGTCAAGCTGACCGAGATCGAGCACGCGCCCATCGCGGATGCATCGAATAAGACGCTTGATCTTTCAAAAGCCGATCTTTCACTCGTTAACAGTATCGTTGTAACGAACGGTAAGACGGGTGAGGTTACGTATCTGAACACGGCATTTAATAGGAATGGCTTCAATGGTGTCATGAACGTGCTGAAGACCGTCAAGGCGAGCAATCCCGTGAGCAATAAGGGGCATTACGGATTTAACTATCACGTTGAGCTTTACTACGACTATCAGACGGTCTTCTCGTTTTCGCTGTGCAACGAGCCGACCGACGCTCCGCGCATCGTTTGCGGCTATTACGAAACCGATGGCGGCTTTGATTATGCTGCAAGGTATCAGCTGACGGGCGAGGCGTACGCGAAGCTCGACGAAGTACTCAAAAATTATGTAAAATAACCCCCGGGGCAAAATATTGCTTGATTTTCCTCCCGATTTGTGCTACAATTAAAGCATCAAATCCGGGAGGAAAATCTTTATGGTTGGTAGAAATATTAAAAAATACCGCGAGGAGAAGAAGCTCACGCAGGATGATCTCGCGGAAAAACTATCGGTCACGCGTCAGGCGGTGTCAAATTGGGAGTGCGGCAAGACCGAGCCCGATATAGAAACTTTGCAGAAGATCTCCGAGGCGCTTGAGGTTTCGGTCGAAGAGCTAATTTACGGCGAGCGCCGCAAAATTGAGATAGTACATAATCACAACGTCACAAAAACCGTCACCGAGGGCGGCGTTTCACTCGGCGCCGTGATTGCCGCGGTCATTTCGTTTGCAAAATGGCAGTCAATCGGCTGGGCAATACTCCACGGCGTATTCGGTTGGGGGTATGTTATTTATTATATCATCAAATACGGCTGGAGCTGACGATGAAAAACGGAATGATAATTCACCCGGGCGAGCTTTCGAAAAAGTGGATCGACAGGCTCGCGGATGCGGGGGTGGGCACCCTCGGCATCCATCCCGAGGGCGGACAGGGTGCGCCGAAGTCGCTGGAGCGTTTGCTTGATCTGCTCAAAACGCCCGAATACCGCGCGCTGATCGACTATGCGCGCTCGCGCGGGCTCAAAATCGAATATGAGTGCCATGCGGCGGGGTATCTTATGGATAAGTCGCTTTTCGCCGACCATCCCGAGTATTTCAGGATGAATGCGGCGGGTGAGAGGGTGAGCGATTGGAATTTCTGCGTTTCGAACGCGGATGCGCTCGCGCTTTTCGCAAAACGCGCCGCCGAGCTTGCTTCAGCACTTTACGGAAGCGACAAGAATTTCTATTTTTGGATGGACGACGGCAGAGGGATCCATTGTCATTGCCCGAAATGCCGCTCGCTTTCGCCGTCCGATCAGCAGTATATCGCCCTCCGTGCCGCGCTTGATGAGATAAGGCGGCACATCCCCGATGCTCGCCTGGCTTACCTTGCCTATATCGACACGATCACACCGCCGACTATTTCCAACAATGTGGACGGGCTCTTCCTCGAATACGCGCCATTTGAAAAATACACCGCCAAGGGCGAGGATTCCGCAGTCCGCATCGAGCGTGAGCGCGCGATGATCGCGCCGCTTCTTGATTATTTCGGCAGAGAGGACGCGAAGGTTCTTGAATATTGGTATGATAATTCGCTCTTTTCCCGATGGAAAAAGCCGCCCGCGCGGTTTACCCTCGACGAAAAAGCAATGTCAGCCGACATCCGCGATTACCGCGCCATGGGTTTTGACAGCATCAGTACCTTCGCCTGCTTCCTCGGCGAGGACTACGAGGAACTTTACGGCGAGGCGGACATCACACCCTTCTGCAAGGCGTTTGAATAATAAGAAAAGACTGCTTGCGTAAGCAGTCTTTTTTATACAAGATAAATTTCGCGTAGTTCCTTTATGTCCTCGTCGGAGAGGAGGAGGGCGTCGTGGAGGAAGCCTTCGGTGCCGTTCCATACGCGATCGATCTCGTCAAAAGCGGCACTCATAAATCCTCGGCGAGAGGAGAGGAGCAGATTGAGGTTGTGCGCCTTGCGAACGCTGAGGGTAACAAGCACAACTCCGATGAAGATCCAAAAGTTCTTGAATCTGCAGGAGCGGTTGGTTTTCATATAGTCGCGCATGATCTCGTCGCGGTTAACGCCGAGAGCGAGAAGGGTTGCCGCCGCAACAACGCCCGTGCGGTCCTTGCCCTGCGTGCAATGCCAAAGCACCGCGCCGTCGTCCTCAAGAAGGATGCGGAAAAACTCGCGGAGCGCCTCAAGTGAGGGCTCGGAGGAGATCATCGTGCGGTAGGTATCGGAAAGGTAAGTGCGCGCGCCGCCATCGACCTTCATTATCTTTTTGAGTATCGAAGGACCGGTATGCCGCGTAACTGCGGGGTTTTGCTCGTCTGTCAGCGGGGGGATGTGAAGATAATCAACGCCCTCGGGCACGATGTCGCGCTTATGCGAAAGCTCTGCGGGCGCGCGGAGGTCGATGACTGTGCGAAGTCCCTTGCGGTCGCGCAGTTTTTCTGCAACTTCGGGCTTGATCTTGCCCAAATGTCCGCTTCGGTAAAGCTTGCCGTAGCATACGCGCTTGCCGTTCGCTGCGGGAATACCGCCAAGATCGCGGAAGTTTTTGACTTTTCTTGCCATATCGTCCTCCTTAATTTTTATTTGATCGTAATAGTTAGCAAATTATAATAAAATTGTTTTTTAGGTGGCTTTGCCGCCGAAAAAACACCGATTAGACGAGCCGAGCGAGTCCACGCGCCGAGGGGAGCCGTCAAAATCACGGATTTTGACAGGCGGCGATAAGCGCGTGCAATCCCGCCGCGCGGTTATCAATTGTAAAACGCAGTTTTACAATTGGCTTCTTTATATTATATCATAAATTTTCCCCATTGTCTATACGATTATTCGCTTTTTAGTTCAACAAATTTTGAATATTTTTGTGTTGACAAAAGATATGAATTGTGGTACAATACTATTTACCACGACAGAGGGGGGACATTATGAACAAAGAATTCCTCGGTACCGCGCCGATTGGCGGGTTGCTTTTTAAGCTTGCTTTGCCTACAGTTACGGCACAGCTTATAAATATGCTTTATAACATCGTTGACCGAATTTTTATCGGTCATATTGAGGAGATCGGCGATCTTGCGCTGACGGGCGTCGGCGTTTGTATGCCGATAATTATGACCGTTTCCGCCGTTGCCGCGCTTGTAAGCTCGGGCGGTGCGCCGCGAGCCTCGATTGCAATGGGCGAAAAGAAAATGGACAGCGCAGAGAAGATACTTGGAAACTGTTTTTCGCTGCAGATTGTCATTTCGGCAATTCTGACCGCGATCTTACTGATCTTCAACCGCCCGCTCCTGCTTGCCTTCGGTGCGAGCGAAAACACCATCGAATACGCTTGTGATTATATGAATATCTACGCCATCGGCACGGTTTTTGTGCAGCTGACGCTGGGTATGAATGCCTTTGTAACCGCTCAGGGATACTCGAAGATCGCAATGCTCTCGGTCGTCATCGGCGCGGTGACGAATATTGCACTTGACCCGCTCTTTATCTACGTTTTCGGTATGGGAGTCCGTGGCGCTGCCCTGGCAACCGTCATTTCGCAGTCATTTTCGACCGTATGGGTGCTCAGCTTCCTCTTCTCAAAAAAGGCACTCATCCGCTTGAAGACTGAAAATATGCGGATCTCGGCAAAGGTGATCTTCCCCTGTCTCGGGCTTGGAATGGCAAGCTTTATGATGCAGGCGAGCGAAAGCGTGATCTCGGTCTGCTTCAATTCCTCGCTTCTCGAATACGGCGGCGACGTCGCGGTTGGCGCAATGACCATCCTTTCAAGCGTAATGCAGTTTGCAATGCTCCCGATGAACGGCATCGCACAGGGCGCACAGCCGATACTCAGCTACAACTTCGGCGCAAAGAATGCCGCACGCGTCAAAAAGACCTACCGTTTGCTCCTCATCTCTTGCCTGACATATTCGGTTCTTCTTTGGAGCTCGATTATGATATTCCCGCGCCTCTTGCCCACGGTATTCACGCCCGATGCAGCTCTCGTTGATTTCACCGCGAGCGTTATCCGAATTTATTTTGGAGGACTTATCATCTTCGGCGCGCAGATAGCCTGCCAGATGACGTTCGTATCCCTCGGCAAGGCGCTTTCATCGGTAACGGTTGCCGTTGTGCGAAAATTCGTGCTGCTGCTTCCTCTAATTTATATCGTTCCGCAGTTTATGGTCGATAAGACTCTCGGCGTCTACACAGCCGAGCCGATTGCGGACATCATCGCCGTCACCTTCACAGTCATTCTGTTTGCCTTCCAGTTCAAAAAGGCGATGAGGAGCATTGAAAATTAATTTAAGGAGCCGCCCCCGGCTCCTTTTCAAAATTTTTAATAAATTTATGTCGAGGTCACTCTTTCGTCAAAGTTCGCGGTTGACACTGGTGTGCATATATGATATAATTAAATAGGAAGAAAACTTTCAAATTTCGGGTGCAAAGCCCCGCGTTTATGGGAGGACATAGCGATCAAACCGCAAAGCAAATTCGCAGTTTTTGGCGAAAAGATCAAAGAATCGGCAATTTCGGTGTTGCCGATAGTAGTCATCGTGGCACTTTTGTGCTTGTTCTTAACACCGATCGAGCCCAGCCTCCTTGTCGCGTTCCTTATCGGTACGCTGATGATAATCGTGGGTATGGGACTTTTCACTCAGGGCGCGGAAACCTCGATGACGGTCATAGGTAACCGTATCGGTGCTTCGCTGACAAAATCGAAAAAGCTTTGGCTGATACTTATCGTCAGCTTTGTGCTTGGTGTAGCGGTCACCATTTCGGAGCCCGACCTTCAGGTTTTGGCGCAGACGGTTCCGCACATCGACAATATGGTGCTAATCGTAACCGTCGGAATCGGCGTTGGCTTTTTCCTTATGGTATGTATGCTCCGTATCTTCCTTGGAATTAAGCTTCGCTGGCTCTTGCTCGGATTTTATGCGATAGTATTTATCCTCGCCGCGCTTGCGGATGCAAATTATCTTTGCATCGCTTTTGATGCGGGAGGAGTAACCACGGGGCCGATGACGGTGCCCTTCATCCTCGCGCTCGGCGTCGGTGTTGCGAATATACGTTCCGACCGTGACGCGGGAAGCGACAGCTTCGGTCTTGTCGCACTCTGCTCGATCGGGCCGATCCTCTTCGTTCTTATTCTCGGCTTTCTTTATCCGAATGCGGACGGCGTAACAAGCGTCACCACCGTCGATTGGGGCAGCACGACCGAGATCGGTATGGCTTATATCAAGGCGATACCTCACTATCTGCTTGAAACCGCGATGGCGCTTCTGCCCATCGTTGCGATCTTCCTCATTTTCCAGTTCTTTGTTTGGAGAATGCAGGCGCACTCCTTTTTCAAGATCTGCTGGGGTGTTATTTTTACATACGTTGGACTCGTTTTGTTCCTGACGGGCGTAAACGTCGGATTTTCCTCGCTTGGAGCAGTCCTCGGCGAGGCACTTTATAGCGGCTGGACAAAATATCTCCTCATTCCGCTTGCAATGTGCCTTGGTTGGTTCATCATCTCCGCCGAGCCCGCCGTATACGTTCTCGAAAAGCAGATCGAAAGCGTTTCCTCGGGCGCGATCCCCGGCAAGGCAATCAAGTACAGCCTTTCGATCGCGATAGCTATTGCAATGGGAATTGCAATGCTCCGCGTTATCACAGGCATTTCGATCATGTGGTTCGTCGTTCCGGGCTACGCCATTGCGCTGATTTTGACCTTCTTTGTTCCAGATATTTATACCGCGATAGCGTTCGACTCGGGCGGAGTTGCCTCGGGACCAATGACGGCGACCTTTATGCTCCAGTTCCTCATCGGAGTCTGCACGGCAGCGGGCGGAAACGTTCTGACCGATGCATTTGGAATCGTTGCAACCGTTGCTATGATGCCGCTTATCTCAATTCAGATCGTCGGATTCATCTACGGCCGCAAGAAGCGCGCGGATATTGAGGTTGAAACCGCTCTTGATGACGAGATCATCGAGCTTTGGGGGTGAAAGATATGAATTTTGTAATTTCTGTGGTCCATCCCGCGGTGGCACCGCGTATGAACGCCATTGTGCAATCCCTAGAGCTCCCCTTGTCGATCGAGCTCCTTGGCAGAGGCACGGCGACAAAAAACGTGCTTGACCTTCTTGGGCTCAGCACACACGAATATCACATTATTATAACGATTGCAGACCGTGACCGCACGGCAAGGCTGATCGAGGAAGCGCGCAGAAATCTTTATATCGACGCTCCCGGTCAGGGAATAATCGCGGCAACACCCATCAAAAGTGTAGGAGGAGGCAAGACCTTGGCTAATCTTAACGCAGGCAGACCCGCAGAGGGCGCGCCCGAGATAAATTATAATTACGAGATCGTTCTGGCAATAGCCAATGAGGGCTATACCGATACCGTTATGGAAGCCGCAAGAGAAGCGGGCGCGCGCGGAGGAACAGTCCTTCACGGCAAGGGCACGGGCTCAAAAGACGCCGCAAAGTTCTTCGGTGTTTCGATCGCGAGCGAAAAGGAAGTTATTATGATAGTTGCCAGAGCAACCGAAAAGGCGGCTATTATGAAGTCCATCATCAATAAAGCAGGTACCCAGACAGATGCCGGCGCGGTAGTAATGTCACTCCCCGTCAGCGCAGTCGCGGGCTTCGGATTGCTTGATAATCTTGAGGAAAACTAAAAATAAAATGGTTGGCTCTTTGAGCCAACCATTTGATTACTGACAGAGTCTAATAAAATTTCTTATGTAGCATTATGAACAAAAAGTAGAAAGCTATGTTTGCACTCGCAATGCAGGGGTGAAGGGGGCGCAGCCCCCTTCATTCTCTACGATGTCATCCTGAGGGCGCGTCCGCAGACCGCTTGCGCCCGAAGGATCTCGTGACGCGCAAATTGTTCTTTGCGCGTCGCGGTGCTGGCGAAGTGGTCTGCACGGCACCAAAAAATTAAATATATATGAAAATGAAAAATCACTGTGTACTTTCAAAATTACACAGTGATTTCGTTTATGTTGACTTTAGTATGTGCTAACAAAGGCAGTTTGACTTTAGTTTTACGGTTATTCACATCAAACTTCAACGTGCAGGCACCGCGCCGCCCTTGTAAATGGGGGCGGCACGAGATCCTTCGGGCGTATATGCCTGCGGGCACGCCCTCAGGATGACATCGTTTTTTCTTGCAGGGGCTTTGCCCCTGCACCCCATTTTGTGAGCGCGAACATAGCTTTCTGCTTTTGGGTATATTGCTATACTAATATACGATATGAGTCTGTCAGTGGTCTGATTGTTAGCTCCTTGAGCCAACCGTTTGTTTTTAACACTTTTTCATAAGTCTGATATAAAATTCCACAGTCCTTCCGAGCGCTTCGATGCGGATCTTCTCGTTATTTCCGTGGATCGAGGCGCGTTCTTCTTTGGTCAGGTCCATTGCGGAGAAGCGGTAAACGCGGTCGGAGATGCGACCCCAATGGCGTGAGTCGGAGCACTGAACCATCAGATAGGGTGCAACAATGCAACCCTTCCAGGTCGAGGCAACTGCGGAAGCGACTCGTTCGAATCCTTCACAGTCGGTGCGCGAGATGCGCGAGGGGTTCATTCCGTGCATACAGGTGACCTCGACGTTTTCGTCTGCAACCGTATTCTTGATATATTCAAGCGCGGATTCCATATCGTCGGCGGGATTGAGTCGAATGTTTGAAACGAGCGATGCCTCGGGCGGGATGACGTTGGTCGCCGAGGAGCCCTGCGCCTGAGTGAAGGCAACGGTGGTTCGCATCAGCGCGTTCATCTCGCCGCCGTCCTTTTTGCAGATCATATCAAGCACGGGCAGGAAAAGCTTCAGATTCGAGAAGATGATGCGGTAAACGAAGGAGGAATATCTGCCAAGAGTGTCGAACATCTCTGCGGCGGGTGCGGTGAGCTTGAGCTTGAAGGGGTGCTCGACCATATTGCGGCAAGCGGATGCAAGTCTGTCGATGGGCGCACCGGGCTTGGGTGCGGAGGCGTGTCCACCCTGCGATTTTACGGTATATTTGACGTCCATCATACCTTTTTCTGCGATGCCTATCAAACCGCAAGGAATCTTTACGCCGGGGAATACGTTTTCAACGACAGCGCCGCCCTCGTCGATAACAAGTGCGGGAGTGATGCCTTTTTCTTCAAAATAATCAACAATGCGCACAGCGCCGAGTCCGTTGACCTCTTCGCCGCCCGAAAATGCGAAATAGATGTCGTTTTCGGGAACAAATCCCTCACCGATGAGCTGATTTGCGGCAAAAAGGATGCCCGAGAAGGTGACCTTCGTGTCAAGCGTGCCGCGTCCGATGACGAAGCCGTCCTTGATGATACCCTCAAAAGCGGGGGTGTCCCAAAGATCCTCGTTCACGGGAACTACGTCGTAGTGTGCCATCATAACGGCGGGAGCGTCGGTGCTTTTGCCCGCCCAGCGGAAGAGAAGTCCGCGGTTTTCAAGTCTGGTGAACTCGCAGACCTTGTTCACGTTCGGGTAGAGCGAGGGGAGAAGCGCGATCAGCTTTTCGAATTCAGCGTCATCTTCAAGAGATGGATCGCGGTAGGATACTGTTTTGCAGCGAACGAGCTCGGCAAGATCGGCGGCAGCCTTTTCCTTGTCGACATTGACCTCATAAGTGTCAAGCTCGGGCTGCTTTTTGGGTTTGAAGGCGGATGCGCGGACGATCAGTACCGCCAAAAAGACGACTATCGCCGCGGGGATGAGTGCAAGTGCCCACATATCAAAGAACTCCCTTCTTGTAAAGGATGCGCGCAACGATGACGGTGAAGACAACTCCGACGGGAACCATAATTCCGACGGTGGAGGCGTTGAGCGCGGGGATGAAGATGAAGAGCACGAGCATCAGAATGATGGGCGCAATTGAAAGCTTAAGATTTTTCGAAATGAAAACTACCGCAAGACCGCCGAAGAGCGCGGGTAGGATCATATCGAATGCGGGAACGAGAACGGGGGATTCAAGGATGGGCGTCAGCGGAACGATGCAGATAACGCCGATGAGGATGATAAGTGTGGTCACGATGCTCGAAACCGCGATTGCGATGGTGGAAATGACCTCGCCTTCCTCGTCGGAAGCCTTAACTCCCGCGCGCTCCATTGCGTCAATGGCACAAGGCAGCTTGAGGTTCGAGATGTTGCCCGTAACGAAGGAGAGGTATGTGCCTCCCGCGCCAAGCATAGGAACATAGGTGAATATCTCAACGATTCCGACAGCCCAATACATCGGTGCAGTTGCAAAAACGCCCTTGAGTAGCACACCAAAATCGGGAAGTGTGCCGAAGATCAGCGAAAGAGAAACGGGGAAAAGGAAGAGCACGCAAGCAACCGCGATGCCCCAAATGCGTCCCGATCTGTGAACGCTTTCCATGTACGAAAGGTTAGTATTTTTCATTTTCTTAACCTCCTAAAAGCATTGTGAAGGGAATTGCCGATGCCATTCCCGCGATAAGGCTCATGGGGAGAGCGTAATCGGTAAGCCAACGGATCTTGCATTTGGTGGCGATAGTACCGCAAATAGCCATAACTACCGCCGAGGTTGCCATTACGCAAACGGGGATCAGACCCGAGGTGTCACCCTTGGCAACAAGTCCGACGTCGCAAAAAACGTAGCCGAGAAAGGCGGAGATCATACCAAGGAACATTGCGTTGTTGAAGATCTCGCCCCACTTTTTGTCCTTCATACCGACTTTTGCAAGTCCGCTTTGAAGCTTCTTTGTTACAAAGGGAACAAGAATGAGTCCCGCCGCGATGCCGACAGTCATTACCCACGCGATGGTTATGTAGATGGAGGGATCGGTGACCGTCGTACCCGCGCTCATATTTGCCGCTTCAAGGGCATTGCCTGCGGCAACCGTTTCGTAAGTGATCGAGCCGATGACGGAAAGCCTGAGCCACGGCAGCGGAATTCCAAGGCTCTTTGAGAGTGCAACAACACCGATCAGCACCGCAACTGCGGGCGCTATCGTGAAGATAGCGGCTGAGATAACCGTTTTTTTGATGTGCTCGCCAAGTCCGAGCTCCTTCGCGCGCTTGATCGCGCGGGCAAGGAAGAATGCGGACTGCGCCAGAACGACCGCGATGATCGCGCCGACAATGACGAAGAGCAGGGGATGGTTTACATTAAAACTCATTTCTTTTTACCTCCAAGATATTTGAAAGTCATAGGCCAGAGAGTTCCGGCTGTGACGACCATTAAGAAGTAGCGGAGCATTCTTGCCCAGGTGTTTTCGGGCAAAATTGCCTCGAGCGGCGCGCGTAGAAGCTCTTTTACTGCCAAAACGAGCACAAGTCCGCCCGCGATCTTGATCAGCTGTGCCCACCAAACGGCTTTTGTTTCAAATTTCAGCCATTTCAGATCAACGGTGTAAACAACGAGGAATCCGAGCATACAGCCGGTCAGAGTATATGCATTCTTGACCGCTGAGATGTAGTTGTGTACGTTGTCAACGTGAAAGACCTCCTCGGGAAATTGCCAAAAGCTGATGAAAAGAAGATACGTGAGCATTATTCCCGTCAGCGAAAAGAGAAGAGCGTACATCACTTTGGGCGATCTTTCCGCTTTTTCAAATATCGGTGCGAGCACGAATATAAGAACGAGCGCGATCACGATCGAAACTCCGACGTCAGCGGGCGTGTGAACTCCGAGATACATTCTCGAGAGGGGCACAAGCACGCAAAGAGCGATCGATGCAATGCGGATGGCGCGGCTTTTGAATTTCAGCGCTAGTCCGCCGAAAAGCCCCACCGAGGTCTGCGTGTGACCGCTGGGGAAGGAATAGCCGCTTGCCGCCTCGCGCGCCGATTCAACGATGGTGAAATTCGGGTCCTTTACCCACGGGCGGGGAATGCGAAACAGAATCTTCAAAAACTGATTGATAACGGTGCCGACAAAGCCGACCGAGAGCAGATAGTAGCCCTTTTGCTTGTTTACGCACCAAAAAACGACCATTCCCACCGCCATAAATACCGTTTCCTCGCCAAAAAGCGTGACGATCGAAAACAGAAAGTCAAGCACGGGATTTCTGATCTCTTCGAGAAAATAAAGAAAAGACATATTTTCACCTCCGATTTTACTTATTATACCACGAAGGCGGCTTTTTTGCAATAAGCATTTGATAATTCAATAATAATTGAGATATGGTTTTTTCATTTTTTGTTGCAATGAATGGGATAATATGATATAATTGTATACAATAAATATCAGGCGGTGATAAAATGACAGACGCTAAAACACTCGCGTATATCAATCTCCATGCCATCCTTGGCAGCATACCCTACCTTTGCGAGATTGACGCGCGCGCAAAAGAACTCATAAAGAATGAAAAAGTTTCCCTCGGCTTCCGTGTCAAGGGCGGACCCTCGGGCGCGCTTTGCTTCGCGAACGGCAAGGCTTGGTTTGCCGAGGAATGCGATTCCTGCAATATTATTTTGCCCTTTTCCTCCCCCGAAAAATTCAACGGAATGATCGACGGAACGGTAACTCCCATCCCCTCAAAGGGCTTTGCAAAGATCGGTTTCCTGCTCAAAAAATTTATGCCCCTGACCGATATTCTGTCCTCCTACCTCCGCGCCGACGAAAAGGCACTCGAGGATCCCGTTTTCTTTGAAAAAAGCACGCTTTTGATGTTCCATTTGATCGCAAATGCCATCGCGCAGATCGGAAACGTTGATAAGATCGGCAAAGCGAGCGCATCATATATCGTTGACGGCACGATCAAGCTTGCCATCGGCGACGAGCACATCCTTGGCATCGAGGCGAAGGATCACATCCTGCGCGTTTTGCCCGAAGCTCCCAAGAGCTTTTCGTCCTTTATGCGATTTGAGGACATCAAGCTCGCGCGCGATCTCTTCGACGGCAAGGTCAATGCCGTTGCCGCAGTCGGCGAGGGCAAGGTCCGCATCGGCGGTATGATCTCGCAGGTCGACAACGTCAACAGAATTCTCGACCGCGTTGCACTCTATCTTGCGTGAGGTGAAATATGAGAAAGATCAATAATTATGATAAAAGCCGCGAGGCGTTTGCCCGCGCAATGAAGGTTATCCCCTCGGGCATTTACGGCCATCTCGGCCCCGCTGAGGGATGCTATACCCCCGTTGAGGCGTTCCCCTTCTTCTCTTCGAAGGCGCAGGGTACCTACGTCTGGGACCTTGACGGCAACAAGTTTATCGACTATATGTGTGCCTACGGCCCGAACGTTCTCGGTTATAACGATCCCGACGTTGATGCCGCGGCGGCAGCGCAGAGAGCTATCGGCGACTGCACAACTCTGCCCTCGACCAAGATGGTGGAGTTTGCCGAGCTCCTCGTTGATACCGTTGCAAGTGCTGATTGGGCATTCTTTGCTAAAAACGGAAACGACGTCACCACCCTCGCGGTCATGACTGCACGTGCTTACACGCACAGAAAGAAGATCGTTTTCTTCAAGGGATACTACCACGGCGTTGCGCCCTGGACGCAGAAGATCGATTATGCAGGTGTCCTCCCCGAGGACGTTATGCACAATATTTACGTAAATTGGAACGACCTCGACGAGCTCGAAGCCGTATTCAAGAAATACAAGGGCGAGATCGCGGCTGTCATTTCACAGCCCTATATGCACGGCAATTTTATGGATAACGTCCTCCCCGCCGACGGATTCTGGAAGGAGGTTCGCCGCCTTTGCACAGAAAACGGCACCGTTCTCGTTGTTGACGATGTCCGCGCGGGCTTCCGACTCGACATCGCGGGCTCGGACCACTATTTCGGATTCGAGGCAGACCTTATCTGCTTCTGCAAGGCACTTGCCAACGGATATAACGTTTCCGCGCTCTGCGGCAAGAATTTCCTCAAAAATACCGTTTCGGGAATGTCGTACACGGGCAGCTATTGGCTCTCCGCCGTGCCCTTCGCCGCGGGAATTGCTTGTATAAACAAAATGAAGCGGCTTGATATGCCGCGCACCCTCATCGAAAAGGGCGAAAAGCTTAAATCGGGACTCATCTGTGCCGCCGAGCGAAACGGTTTTGACCTCCGCGTCACGGGCGCGCCCTCGCTCTTCTACCTCCGCATAGCCGATGATCCCACTCTGATGCTTCATCAGGAGTGGATCGCCGAGTGCGTCAAGCGTGGCGTATTCTTCACAAACCACCACAACCACTTCATCAATGCCGCCCTCACCGATGCCGACATCGCCGAAACCGTCGATATCGCAGAGGAAGCATTTGAGGTTGTGAGAAAAAGACATTAAATTTTTTCAGAGAGTCGCTTGCGGCTCTCTGTTTTTTTCTCAAAGGTATGGACTTTTTTTGAAAATGTGATATAATATATGTAATTAGTAATAAAAGGTATAAAACTATGGTCAAAAAAGCTATCAAAGAATACATAATCATAACCTTCGGCGTGGTGGTTGCCGCGGCGGCGATTTACTTTTTTATGCTTCCGAGCCATTTGGCGATCGGAAGCGGATCGGCGCTTGCAATGGTGCTATCGAATTTCATTCCCCTGCCTATCTCGGTGATCTCGCTTTCGCTGAATATTATCTTTCTTACTATGGGCTTTTTGCTTGTGGGCCCCGAATTCGGCGCAAAAACGGTTTATACCACAATCCTCGTGCCCGCATCGCTCGGTGTGCTCGAGATCCTTTTTCCCAATTTCAAATCGCTGACAGAGGATCCCCTGCTCGATATGATCTGCTATCTTCTCGTCGTCGGTATGGCTATGGCGATACTCTTTTCGGTCAACGCCTCCTCGGGCGGACTCGATATCGTCGCAAAGATTATGAATAAGCACCTCAAAATGGAGCTTGGAACGGCAATTTCGGTTTCGGGACTCGTGGTTGCGTTCTCCTCTGCGATCTGTTATGACACAAAAACGGTCGTGCTCAGCGTTCTCGGCACATATTTCAGCGGTCAGATCGTTGATAGATTCATCTTCGGGCTCAACATCAAGCGCCGTGTTTGCATCCTCTCACAAGAGCACACGCAAACGATCATCGATTATCTGCTCCACGAGCTCCACAGCGGCGCGACCCTCTATGAAAGCTTCGGCGCTTACGACGGCACCGCCCGCACCGAGATCGTCACGATAGTTGATAAAAACGAATACCGCAAGCTGATGGAGTTTGTCAAAAAGACAGACCCGAAGGCATTCGTCACCGTTTATTCGGTCAACGAGCTTAGATATCAACCCAAAGTAAAAAATAAATGAGGATATAAAAATGAAAAATCTTGAAAATCTTCTCCTCCCCCTCATCCGCGAGGCGGGAAAAATTATGACGGGCGCGCGCGATATTGAGGGCGCGGTCAGCGAAAAGGGCGGCGATGCGGCTAATATGGTAACCGTTTATGACGTCGCCGTGCAAAATTTTCTTATGAATGAGATCAGCAAGATCATTCCCGATGCCTTTTTCTTCGCCGAGGAAAAGGAAAACAACGCCGAGGATCTTATGCGCGACTATTGCTTCGTCATCGACCCGATCGACGGAACTACCAATTTTGTCCACGATTACCGTTATTCCTGTATTTCGGTTGCAATGTTCTCGCACGGTGATATAAAATTCGCCGCGGTCTACGATCCTTATGCCGACGAGATGTTCTCGGCAACCAAGGGCGGGGGCGCGTTCCTGAACGGAAAGCCGATGAGGGTATCCGACCGCGATATGCCACATTCCATCCTCGCCTTCGGCACTTGCCCCCATATGAAAAAGGAAATGGGTGAGCAGAGCTTCCGCCTTGCTTATGCCGTTTACAGCGAGTGCAGCGACGTCCGCCGTCCCGGCGCGGCAGCTCTTGATATCGCGCATCTTGCCGCGGGCAGAAACGATATCTTTTTCGAACTTCTGCTTTCCCCCTGGGATTGTGCCGCGGGATCGCTTCTCGTCCGCGAGGCGGGAGGTATCATCAAAAATGCGGAGGGAACGGATATCGACTTTTCCGCACCCTCTCCCGTCCTTGCCGCAAATCCCCGTGTTTGGGACAAATTCTTCGGGATCGTACAAAAGATCCTTGGCAAATAAAGAATTCACTCACCCAAATGGGTGAGTGAATTCTTTATTTGCCTTCGTATTCGTAAATTCTCGCAAGCTTGGGAGCGGAGCGGCTGTTTTCATCGTATGTGACCGAAAGGTATTCTTTTACGATGCATTTTGCAAGCTCGTTTCCGACGACCTGTGAGCCGAGGGTGATGATGTTTGCGTGGTTCGAAAGCTCTGCACGCTGTGCCTGATAAACGTCGTGAACGCAGGCTGCGTAAGCTCCCTTAACCTTGTTTGCGGCGATCGAAACGCCGATGCCGGTTCCGCAGATAAGTATGCCGCGGTCGTATTTCTTAGCGGCGACTGCTTCCGCAACCTCGAAGGCTACGTTAGCGTAAATTGTGTCGTCGCTTCCAAAGTCACATACTTCGTGACCGAGGTTGCGTACGAATTCGATAAGTTCAAGTTTGAGTGCCGCGGCGTTGGGGTCGCAGCCAAAAGCTATCTTCATTTTTCTTTCTCCTGATAAATAATTTGCGCGGTCGGAGATGATAAAGATCTAATGTCCCCGCGCAGGTATATTATAACATAAGTGAAAAGAAAAAACAATAGGAAAAATTTATTTTGTTGCAAATAACGCTTTTCAGTTGAAAAATCGAGAAAAGTGTGTTATAATTATCCTATATCACTTTGAAAGGCAACTGTATGAAGATCTCACAAAACGCGAAAAATGCAATTTATCTCGGTTCGCTTTGCTCGGTGGCGTATTTTGCCGTTTACATAGCAAGAAATATCCTTTCTGCCGTCACGCCGCAGATGGTTGCGGACGGCTTTACCGAGGAGTATATAGGAAGCGTTTCGGCGCTCTATCTCCTTTTTTACGCCTTCGGTCAGCTCATCAACGGCGCGATAGGCGACAAGATCAAGGCGAAGTATATGCTCACAATGGGGCTTTTCTTTGCGGGCGTGACGAATCTGCTCCTGCCCGTCATCATCGAAAAGCCGAATGCGGCAATGATCGTCTACGGTTTGACCGGCTTCTTCCTTTCGATGATCTACGGCCCGATGACGAAGGTGGTTTCGGAAAACACCGAGCCGATCTACACCACCCGTTGCTCGCTCGGATATACCTTTTCCTCGCTTCTCGGATCTCCCGCGGCGGGTATCCTTGCGGTGTTCCTCACGTGGCAGAGCGTGTTCTTCGTCAGCACGGGCGTGCTTGTAGCGATGGCGGCAAGCGTTTTCACTTGCTTCACGATCTTTGAGAAAAAGGGACTCGTAAAATACGGTCAGTATAAGCCGAAAGAGAAGGGCGCGGGCAATCTGAAGGTTCTTTTTGAGCGTCAGATAGTCAAATTCTCGCTCATCTCGATTCTCACGGGTGTCGTCCGTACCTCGGTTGTCTTCTGGCTGCCTACCTATATCGCGCAGTACCTCGGCTTTAGTGCAACCGAGGCGGCAAGCATCTTCACGGGCGCAACTCTTGCCATTTCGATGACCTCCTTTATCGCCATCTTCCTCTATGAGCGCCTCGGCCACGATATGGATAAGACGATCCTCATCGTCTTTACCTCGTCGGTCATCTTCTTTACGCTCACGTATTTCGTCAAGCTTCCCGTGCTCAACATAATCTTCATCGTGCTTGCCATTATGTCCTCGAACGCGGCGGCAACGATGCTCTGGAGCCGCTATTGCCCCAGCCTGCGCGACACGGGACTTGTATCCTCGGCAACGGGATTTCTCGATTTTCTCAGCTATTCCGCCGCCGCACTTGCCAATATAACCTTTTCGGGCGCAATCGAGGCAATCGGATGGGGCAACCTCATCCTCGTTTGGATCGGACTTGTCACCCTCGGTGTTATAGTTGCGCTGCCTTATAGAAAAATTTTCAAAAAAGCGGTATAAAAATGTGTAATATTGCAGGTTACGTCGGCTCGCGCAGAGCCGCACCGATAATTATGGAAATGCTCCGCCGCGAGGAAGGATTTGCGGGCGGTTATTACAGCGGACTCGCCACTATGTGCGAGGGCAAAATATTCAGCGAAAAGCTGACGGGCGATGTCACTCGCCTTGTCGGCACCACTCACGCGATAGAATGCCCGGGCAATATCGGAATCGCGCATTCGCGGTCGAGATCGGGCGGCGGCGACGAATGGGCGCACCCCTTTATCGGCTTGCGTGATGGCGAGGCTCGAATTGCCTACGTCGCAAACGGCTCGCTCGGTTGCTTTGCCGAAAGACTCTCCGAATTCTCCGACCTCACCCTGCGCCTTGCCGAAGAGGGGTACACCTACCTCTCACGCACCTTCGGCGTTGAAACCAAACGCTATCCCACACTCGCTGACGGAAGCGCGGTTCATATGAGCGATACCATGTGCCAGCTCATTTTGCGAAATTTGGTCAGCGGTATGGATTCTGTCGCGGCTATGGAGGCGGCGTTCTGTGAGATGCCAAGCGAGATCGTCGGTCTGCTTCTGAATCTCTCCGAACCCGATTCGATCGCGTTTTCAAGAATAAATATGCCGATGTTCCTTGCCTTCGCCGAGCACGGCGCATATCTTGCCTCGACACCTCTCGCGTTTCCCGAGGACGTGGGCGAGCCGATACTTCTCCCCGCAGGCTCGTCTGGAAGAGTGTTTGCCGATCGTTTTGAGGCGACAAAATACAAAAAACGCCCCGCAAGCATCGCACCGATAGATGCCGCCCTGATCGCCAAGGCTTACGCGAAGGTGCGCGAGGTACTTTCGACTGCAGAAAAAAACTTCTCCGAGCTCTGCCGCGAGGTCGCTCCGCTTTTCCCGAAAGCCGACTGCAAACCCACCGCGGCACTCACCTATCAGATCCTCTACGCGCTGAAGCGTGAAAACGCTCTCGTCATAACCGAAAAACGTGTCCCCGGTGCAAGAGAAGATCTTGATGCGCCGAAGTTGTATATGCAAATCAACGATATGCTGTATAATATATTAAAAGGAAAGAAACTCTCCGTCTTCGGCGCGAGTATGTGCACTTATGACGGGTATTCAAACAACACCGAGCACAACCCCACCATCGGCGAAAATAAGCAATATTACGGCACGCCCGAATCCGAAAACGTCAAGTGCCGCGATCTGACGGTCGGTGAAACCTTCTGGGGCAGGCTGATCGATAAGTACGAAATGACCCTCTGTGTCAACAATTCCTGGAGCGGCTCGAAAATTCTTGATGACAATCCCGCTGCCGCGGGATGGAGGACACGCCCGACCGAGCTCCATCGTCCCGACGGCACCGAGCCCGACCTGATCGTTTCCTTTATGGGCAACAACGATTTCACAAAGGAACGCCCCGCGGGCGAGGTTACGGATGACCTATTCACTCGCACGGAAGCCGAAGGCTTCGTTCCCTCAACCTTTGCCGAGGGCTACGCCGTGATGCTCCGGAAGATCACAAAACGCTATCCGAACGCAAAAGTCTTCCTATTTAATATGGCGTGGCGCACGGAAGAGAAGAGCGAATTGCTCATCAAATACAACGAGATCATCGAGCAATGCGCCGCGCATTACGGCGCGCACGTCGTCCGCCTCACCGAAAGCCGAATGAGCCGCACGAGTTACGCAAAATATACCTGCGACGGCAAGCTCCACCCTAACGCCGACGGCATGAAGATCTGGGCAGAGCTGATCGAGGATGCAATGAAAATAGCATATAAATAAAAAAGATGGCGCAAGCCATCTTTTTTATTCCTTCCTGTATTCAATAATATCCTCAATGCCGCAGTCGAGCGCCGCGCATATTTTGTCAAGAATGTAGCTGTCGTAGCGCACTACCCGGTTTTTATAGTAATTGTCAATTATCTGAAATTTGATCCCCGTGCGCTTGGCAAGCTCATAGCGCGTGATCTTCTTTTGGTCAAGCAGTTTTTCCAGTGTTAGGGTTATCATAGCATCACCTCAATATATATTTTAATAGATATATACCTAATTGACAATCTCCTCAATAAAGTATATACTTAAACAAGTATATATTTGTGTAAAAAAATGTAAATTGAGCTCAATATTTTTCCATATGTGGTGCTTGCAATTTGCGATTGGCACAACTCACAAAAAATATAATCATTTTGTTAAAACTTTTTTGCAAAAAGCCTTGCATTTGTGAATAAAACGTGATATAATGATAGATACCAAACTACATATTTATAATATTTCCCAAAAAATGGTAAAAGTTGTGTGATTTTCTAACGATTACCAATAGTTTTTGGCAACAAAAGGAGTGAGGAAAAAGATTGAATTTTAAGAAAATTTGGAATGTCATAACGACGGTGATAGTAGTGATCGTTGTGATATTCGCGGTCTTGCTCGTAGGCATGCGCCTTGTGGGAGTGCAGGTATACTCGGTCATATCGGGATCGATGGAGCCTGAATACCCCGTCGGAGCGCTTATCTACGTCAAGGAAGTGGACCCTGCGGAGGTAAAGGTCGGCGACGTAATCACCTTTGTGCTCTCAAATGATATGCCCGCAACCCACCGTGTAATTGCAATAGATGCAGAGAATCAGCATTTTTACACGCGCGGCGACGCGAACTTCAATATCGACGAGACCACGGGAGAGAAGATCTATACCGAGGACCCGCCCGTACACTTCAAAAACCTTATCGGCAAACCCATATTCAAGATTCCCTTCCTCGGTTACGTCGCATATTACGTACAGCACCCGCCCGGCATGTATATCGCGCTTGCGGTCGGTGCAATAATCCTGGCTCTCGCCTTCCTGCCCGACATCTTCGCAAAGACAGATAAAACGGAAAAGGAGAAAGAGACCGCTCCCGCCGAAGATGGCGAGAAGACCGAAAGCCCGCAAAACGGCGAAAACAAAGAGGGCTAATTGATCCCTTTTAACATAAATTCAATTACTAAATCAAAATAAGGAGGTTTTTGTTATGAAAACAAGAACTAAAGCACTACTCCTCGCACTCAGCGCAGTCCTGCTTGTTGTAAGTACTGTAATGGCAACTATGGCGTATCTGACTTACACCACACAAACCGTACAGAACACCTTTACTGTTGGTCAGGTTGTTATTTCACTTGATGAATCGGTAGTTAGCGAATATGGTGTTGCTACTTCTGAGCGAACCAAAACCGGTAACCAGTATAAGCTTATTCCCGGTCATACTTATGACAAGGATCCCACCATTACTGTTGAAACCGGTAGTGAAGAGTGTTGGGTATTTGCCAAACTCGATGATGGATTGGGCGAAGCAAGTGCTATTACAATCAACGAAGGTTGGACACAGATGACTACAACAGATGGTAGCCTTGTATATGCGTACAACACTAAGATGAATGTTGGTGACACAGCTACTCTGTTTGAAGAATTTACTTTTGCTGGTAATGCTGATCCCGATGCTTATAAAAGTGCATCTATTAACGTAACCGCATATGCAATTCAGGCTGACGGCTTTACTACCGCTGCATTGGCGTGGGCAGCAGCTCCAGCTACTTGGACCAATAATAACTAATAGATAGGAGAAAAGCATAATGAATACAACTAAAAAACTTGTTATTGCAGTTATAGCTCTTTCTCTGGCCCTCGTTGCTTTTGCAAGCGTATCTCTTGCATGGCTTGTTTCCAGTACTCAGACCGTAACAAATACATTTACCGCAGGTAAGGTTAATATTACTCTTGACGAGTCTGAAGTTGATGAGTATGGTCAGAATCCCAACGGAGTTACTACTGTAGGTAACGAATACAAGCTTGTACCGGGTAGAACTTATATAAAAGACCCCACGGTACATGTTCAGAAAGAAAGCGAACCTTGCTATGTTTATGTTGAGGTAGTTAACCCCCTTGCGGAAATCATTGATAATGTTACTATCGAGAATCAGATGATTGCAAAAGGTTGGAAGCGGATCTCCGGCTCCAACATTTGGTATTACATTGGAACAGGTGACACAGTAAATGCAAACGGATATGAAGTAGATGCACGTCAGGCTCAAGTAGACCTTGATGTTTTCGAGTATTTCATTATTAATGGCGATGTTGTTACAAGAGATAATATTGGCACTTGGTCCGCTCGCTCTATTACTATTACGGCTTATGCAGTACAGACTTCCACCAGCTTTGCTAACGCAGAAGCCGCATGGACTGCAACCTTTGGCTCTTCTACTGAGACCAACTAATTAGAAAAGGAGATTTAATCATGAAAAAGAAAATACTTCTCGCTTCTATCGTAGCGCTTTCTCTTGCTCTTCTTGTAGCGGTTGGAGGTTCTATTGCTTGGCTGTTCCAGTCTACCGAAACAATTACTAATACTTTCACAGTGGGTGATTTAGGCATTACATTGACCGAAACTCCTAATAATGGAACTACGTGGTCTGCACAGATGATTCCTGGAAAAGAGTATTCGAAGGATCCTGTTGTAGAAGTTTTGAGACCAGAAACTAATGTTGATATTTATCTTTATGTAAAGTTCGAAGAAAAAAACAACAGCAATACATATATAAATTATGTTTCTACCCTTACTCAGGATAATGGTTGGACACAGGGCGATGGAACCAATATTCCTTCTAATGTTTGGTATCGTACTGTAAAAGCAACTGATACCCTTGTTCGTTGGGAATTGCTTGAAGGTAATATCATTACTATTAATGGCGATACTGTAAAGAAAGATACATTTGATGGAGTAACCGCTCTTCCTGAACTTGTTTATACTGCATACGCAATTCAGACTGAAGGATTTACAGAAATCACTGGTTGGCAGAAAGTATCTGCGGTTAACCCTTAACTCACAATATGAACCAACTAAGAAAGGACGCACTACTATGAAAAAGAAAATTCTTGCACTCGCAATCGCAGCTATCATGGTTGTAACCGCTGTTGCAAGCGTATCTCTTGCGTACCTCCAGGACTCTGATTACGATAAAAACACGATGACTGTCGGTAATGTTAAAATCGTACAGAACGAAACCAAGCGTGACGGTACTGCGTACGAAGATAACCTCAAGCTTCTTCCTGCAGTATATCCCACAGGCGCTCTTACCAAGGATCTCGAAATTGATGACACCAATGGCGCCAAGATTAATGTTTGGGGTGAATCTGTGAACAATGAGATCGACAAATTTGTAAGTGTTACAAACACCGGTTCCGAAGAGGCGTATATCAGAACCATTATTGCTTTTGAGACCCAGCGCCACTATGCTCCCAACACTGATACTCTTGTTGCTGACCTTTGGGATCGCTACCTCTGTATTAACGGTAGTTTTGACTTCATTAATCGCTATGTAACCATTGACGGTGTTGAATATGCTATTTGTGCTTATACATATAAGGGCACAAGCGGTGACGGTAAGATTCAGCCTAATGAAACTACGGAAAGCTCTCTCCGTCAGATTTTCCTCTCCCCCGAGGCCGGAAATGAGTTCTTCCAGTACATTGGTGCAAAATATGACATTCTTGTTCTCTCCCAGGCTGTTCAGACGGCAGGCTTCGAGAATGCTGATCAGGCTCTCAACGCAGCCTTCGGCGATCTTGCAACTGTTGAGGATTCTAAACTCATCGAATGGCTTTCTACTACAACCCCAAAAACTACCGCGAATGACAACACGATCGCGGGCAATTAATAAGGAGTTTATATTATGAAAAAGAAAATTTTGGCAGTTGCTATTGCAGCTATAATGCTTGTTACCGCTATTGCAAGTATGTCTCTTGCATATCTCACCGATACCGATGATGCTGTTAACGTAATGGAAATGGGCAAAGTCGACATCGAACAGCTTGAGTATGAGCGCCTTTTGCAGGATGAAGACAAAGATGGCATCTTTGAATGGGTTTCCACCGGCGAGACCGATAAGTACGGCTATACTCCCGATGAAATCCAGCCCTTTACTCAGGATAAGCCCCTTTACCCCGCAGTATTCCTGGACGGCACAATCGATTGGGATGGCCGTGTTGGCACCAAGGGCGATAGACACCAGCAGTCTTGGGGTCAGATCGGTGCCCCCGGTTCCAATCAGCTCTTTGACGATAGCTGCAAGAACGTTGTTGATAAGTTTGTATTTGTAAAGAATACCGGTAAGTCCGATGCATACGTTCGCACTATCTTCGCATTTGAGCAGGGCTCCGTGAGCGATGCCGATTTCGAAAAGTATATTGGACTTAATCGTGATAAGAACCCCAATGAAGCAAATGGCAAGGGACATTGGCAGTGGGAAAATATAGGAAGTGTAACAATCGGTAATAGCACCTACTATGTCAAGTGCGCTACATATCTCGGTGCAGGCTCCAAGCACGGAACCGTAGAAGAAGGTGTTCTTGCGCCCAATACTATCTCCTATCCCAGCCTTCTTCAGGTTTATTTGAGCAGTATGGCAGAAAACGGCACTGTTGAAGCTCTTGACGGTAACAAGAACGGCAAGTATGATATCCTTGTTCTTTCTCAGGCAACTCAGACCAACGGTTTTGTAAATTCTACTAACGGTTATGAAAATGCAACCCGCGCGCTTGACACCGCTTTCGGCGATGTAACCAAAGCTACCGCATATACCTGGCTCGAGCAGGTTCTTGACCAGGATTAATTCCCGAAATAGTTAACTGAAAGGAATTAACACAATGAAAAAGAAAATATTGATCATCACATTGGCTGTTATGCTGATCGCCGTTCTTTCCGTTGGCGTTACTCTTGCATATATGACCGACCGTGACGAACAGACAAACACCTTTACTGTAGGCAACGTTGACATCGTGCTGAATGAAGTTTTCGAGCAGGATTCTCAGCTTATGCCCGGTTGGAAGATCAACAAGGACGTTACCATTGAAAACGTCGGCACCAACGATGCTTGGGTTTGGTACACCTATGCTATCCCCGCGTCCCTTGATACTCCCAAAGATGCATCTAAGAATGTTCTTCATGTAAACCACGCTGGTGCTAACTGGCTTGGCTATCAGGATAACAAGGCTTATTGGGCGCAGGGTCAGACTACACCTACCCCCGAGGAGCAGTGCTGGATCCCCGATTACAATCCTGTGGGTGATAATGGTATTTATATGACACAGGCTTATGATCAATACGGTATCCTTTATAACGTATACGTTGTTCTTTATAACGGTCCTCTTGCAGCCGGCGATGAGACCACTATCGGTCTTACCCAGGTTTATATGGATGCTCACGTTGACGTTGACCCCGAAGGTAAACTCTACATCGTTGACAATGGCGAAGTTACCCCCATTGAGTGGGTAGATACCAATCCCGTAATGATCTACGTAAACGCATACGCTATTCAGAAACAGGGATTTGAAAATGCTCACGATGCTTTCAAGGCTTATTTTGGCCAGTGGGGCGAGCTCCAACTCAGCTGGGCAACCGATGGTCTTCCCGCGCAGTAATCCTTAACTGAAAGGATCAAAGAAAATGAAAAGAAAGATTCTTGCGTTTGCGCTTGTTATCTCGATGGCAGTAGTTGCCATTGCCGGCGCATCTCTCGCGTATCTGACCGATACCGACGAGCAGACCAACACCTTCACCTCCGGCAAGGTTGATATCACCCTTGACGAGGCTATGGTTGTTCTCGATGAAGACAACTACATCAAGGAAACCCTCGCGAACCGCACCTCCGAGGATCAGGATTACGGCAAGATGTATCCCGGTCAGGTTATCACCAAGGACCCCACCATCACCGTTGCTGCTGATTCCGAAAAGGCATACGTTGCCGCAATCGTTACCGTTTCCGCAACCGATCTTCAGTCCCTTATCGGCATTGAAGGCACAAATCTCATTGACATCAACCTGCTTGCAAGCGGCGGCCTTATGGGCGATGCTGCAGCAAAGGAGAATCATCCTCTCGCAGGCGGCGTGCTCCCCGTTTTCGGCAACGAGAGCTACTCCATCTATCAGGAAAATGTTGACGGTGCTTACGTATTCTACGTATTCATGGAAAAGATCATGGCTCCCGGCGAGGCAGTTACTCTCTTTGACACCATCACCATCCCCTCTGAGTGGGACAACGCAGAGATGGCAAAGATCGTTGATCTTGAGATCAACGTAAAGGCATATGCGGTTCAGACCCAGACCTTTGACGATTGCTTTGATGCAATGACCACCGCTTTCAAGAATGCTTTCGCATTTGGAAACGCACAGTAAGGTAAACTAACATGAAAAAGAAAATTTTAGCTATCTGTCTGGTAATCTGCATGGCAGTTGTAGCTGTAGCGGGTGCATCGCTCGCGTACTTCACCGACACCGACCGCAAGACCAACGTCTTCACCTCGGGTAAGGTTGATATCACCCTGAACGAGAACTTCATTCAGGGCTCGCAGCTCATCCCCGGCGCATCGGTTACAAAGGACGTTACCGTCACCCTCGAGGCGGGAAGCATTCCCACCTACGTTTGGTACACCTATTCCGTACCCGTAGCGCTCGACAACGGCATTCTCCACGTCAACCATGCCGGCCGCAACTGGCTCGGACACCAGAACAACCAGTCTTATTGGGAGGCAGGCCAGACCGCCGCTACCCCCGAGAATAAGTGCTGGATCGTTGATTATCAGCTCGAAGAGGGCGTTATGGTCAATGGTGTCAGCTGCAACGTTTACACCGTTCTTTATAACGGTGTGCTCAGCGCAGGCGAATCGACCACCGTTGGCATGTCGAAGGTGTTCATCGACCCCGCGGTTGATTACAACAACGCCCTTGGCGTATACACCGTCGGCGGCAGCCCCATCGGATTTGATCTGAACGACGTCGAGATCGTAGTTACCGCATACGGCATCCAGGCGGCAACCTTCGCAAACGTTTATGACGCTTACGAGGCTTACCACGCACAGGGCGCTGCGGAATATTCGATCGATATAGACTGATCATTTTACAACTCTGCTCCCGAAAAGGGAGCAGGGTGTATATGACTTTCTTGGGGAATTCCTCGGGGAAGCCATATATGCCCTGAAAACAGACAATTCGACATCCGAAAAGGAGAAAAATATAATGAAGAAAAAGATACTGGTTTGCGCCCTCATCGCCATATGCCTCTCGATCGTGGCATACGGCACGGCAGCGTTTTATACATACGAGGATACCGCCACGAACGTCGTAACGGCAGGCAACGTGCGGATTCGCCTGGAGGAGTACACCCTCGTGGGCGGCAAGCTCGAACCGTTCACAGACCCGATAGACGTCGTCCCGGGCACGAGCGTTTCGAAGATCGTTCAGGTCAAGAACACCGGCTTCGCACCCGCTTGGGTACGCATCAAGCTCGATAAGGACCTGCTCCTCGCTCCCGGAGTGTCCGGCACGCCCGATCTCTCTCTTGTAAATTATGAGCTTAACAGACAAAGCTGGGCGGAGGTTGACGGTTGGTTCTATTATCTCGAGCCCCTCGCCCCCGGCGCAACCACCGCGCCCATCTTCGAGTGGGTTTCCTTCTCATCGAATATGAGCAATATGTACCAGCAAAGCAAAACAATGATCCACGTAACAGCCCACGGAGTCCAGTCCGCTCACAACGGCGCAACAGTCTTTGACGCCGCCGGCTGGCCCATCGCCGACTGAAAGGAGGCACACAGATGAACTATTTCAAAACCCATAAAGTAATTGCCTTCTTCCTGGCAATCCTCATGATCCTCCCCCTCATCCCCGCGGTGGATCTCACCGTTTTTGCGGAGG
Source organism: Clostridia bacterium (assembly GCA_017632155.1). Next base: position 21,691 of record JAGBRZ010000051.1, on the reverse strand, counting down.
GGACAATGGCTGTTACCACAGAAAGCTTACAGGATGATATTGGAAAGATCGCTAAGATTAATCCTAATCCTGATGCAGATGTTTTTTCAGCATATCAATCCCCTGCTTTTAGCGATAATCAACAAACTGCGCTAAGGGGAAGGGACTATTCTGCGGATGTCGAATTTGTTATTATTGATGTTTATGTTTCAGATAGCGAAATAGAAGATATCAGAGCTGTATTTTATAAAGTTGCTGTTATAGGCGGAACTACTGTTCCAGATTTTATAATCGAGTATCCTTGGATAAAACAACGTTATTTGTGGGAAGAAGATTCCACATATTTCCCTCTGGTTATTGAAGAGAAGGATGATATCCTAAAAGATGCTACAACTGTCGGAAGAACCGGATACTTTGTAAAGAGCACGATAAGACTTTACAATACTTCGTTTGAAGTATATGAGTATCGTGCAACTTCGACTGAGGTGTATGTAGCGTATTCTTTCACCTATAATGACGAATGGTATTATTGGCTCGGAGGATACGATTTTGATGGTGGAAGTTTCTGTATCGTAAAGGCAGAGGATGTTAGCTTTATCTTTGATTCGATAATTAATACAAAGGTCATCATCAAGCCGTCCGTTACTTCTGTTAATGTTTATGCTGACCCGAAAACAGACATAAGTACTTATTTGCCTCTCGATGCGGCACTTTTTGACGGCGTTTATAAGGTAACCGATACTTATTATTCCGTATCCGAAAATATTCTCTTCTACGGCTTGGCTCCCTGTGAGCGCATGATTTGGCCGGAGGAAACCGAAGGATATAGATACGTTTCTTCTGAAATAGTCGAAGAGACTGATAAAGGTATTGCATTCCCCATCGTTGATTTCTGCAATCCTGCACCCATCATGGGCTATACTTCTCAGATTCAGCCCCGCTCCGCTATCTACGGCGCGAGATCTGCAATCGCGCAGCCTTCGATTTTTTCTGCCAATTCTCTGTTAAGCACAGCTGCAGAGGGCACTTCTTCCAGCGACGCGCTGAAATTAAGCAAGGATGTTAGAAACAATGGTGATGGTACTTATACTATTACCCTTGAGGCGTATACCACCGGTACGGTTACTGTAAAACAGACTACCAAGCCTATGGATATCGTTTTGGTACTTGACCAGTCGGGTTCAATGGCGTATTGTATCGGATGCGGAAACGAACTTTCCTACCATGATGTCGATGATGAGGATGTTGTCACAACAGGAATATATTATAGAAAAAAGAGCGGCATTATGTCTTCTTCATATGTTCGTCTTTACTATTGCAGTCAATGCGATGGATGGCATGAGTCACAAACGTGTAGTGGTTATAAATATACCAAGAACAATACAAATTTTTATGAAGCTTGTTCACGCAGATATGACGCATTAATTACTGCACTTAATTCGTTTGTTACTGCAGTTAAAGAAAAAACAGTTGACTCTAATGGCAATACTATTAACCATAGAATTGCGATAGTTGGATTTAGCTCTGACAATTTTAATAATACTGAGTTGTTAACCGGTGTTACTATTAATGCTGCCAATAGAATTAACGATAATAATGCAAAATATTATCCTAGGGATAATAAAGCGTATAATGGAGTTCAGTATGGAAGCATCACTCCTGCACAATATCAAGCAGCATTGCAAGATATGAGTACTACCGCGGGTCAAACGAGCGTTGAAGAGGCAATTAAGGCACTTACAGCTCATGGAGGCACTGAAACTCTTGACGGTTTGGATATGGCATATCAGATTTTGTCGAATGATATTAAGAAAACTGAAGATAGAGAAAAGGTTGTCATTCTCTTTACCGACGGAGCAACAAATAGTACGCGTTCTGCGGTATTGAATAAGGCATATGATATAAAAGATGATTTTAGTGCCACGGTATATTCTGTAGGTATTTTTGATGGAGCAAACGGTAATCTAAATTCATATACCGGAGACATTACCAATAATAATTCGTTGATGCATGTGATTTCGTCAAACTATCCTACAGCCAATTATCGAAATGGTTCTGTTCAGAATGACGATGTAGATGATCGAAACCCTCTGTTAACAGGTGACAATAGTTATTATCTTTCCGCAAGCGATGCAACCGCGCTAAACAATATATTCAAAGAAATGAGTAGCCAAATTGGCGGTACATTATTGCCTCTTGATAGTACAACGGTAGTAAAAGATATAATTACTCCTCAGTTTACTCTCCCTGCAAACGCGAATGCTGTTCAGGTTTATTCCGAGAAATGCAAAGCGTATAATGAGCAAACCGGCACTCCCACTTGGGGCGGTGGAGTAGAGTTCCTTGATAGTGATGATGCAGTAACGATTGATACTGTAAATCATTGCGTTGATGTCACCGGTTTTGATTTTGCACACAATTACGTAGCACAAAACGGACGTGTTGAAGGTGATGACACCAAAGAAGGTGATTTCCACGGAAGAAGGCTGGTGATCGTATTTACTATCACCCCCGACCCCGATTTCCTTGGCGGTGATGGCGTTGCAACTAACGGTACGCAGTCCGGCATTTACAGCAAAGGCGAACCTATTGCTTTCTTCCCCCCCGGTTCGGTTAGTGTCCCTTTGAAGGGCATTGAAAATGCTGCTCAGGATATGCATGTTTATTATGGCAACGTTACCGATTTAACCGGCATTCTTAACCTTAGCGTAAGAGAATCCGATTCCCAGAAGAAACTGCAAGATATTGCAAACGGTATTAATAATGCCTATGTTGAACTTAAGTATTATGTAACGCTCGAAGACACAACAGTATATACCTATACTATTGATGCCGGAAAACTGTGGAATCAAGGTGTGTGGGAAAGCGCTCCCGGTAATCCTGTGGATTTGGGAAATTTAGATATACGAGCTGATAAAACCTATTCGGTATACTGCATAATGACATCGGTTAATAATCTGGCAAACACATCTTATTCTAATAAGGACGAGAATGGCAATACAATCCCCAACGCAACCGCTTGGATTTATGTATACAAGCCTACTCTTACCTTCGAAGACAGCGAGCAGAAATACAAGGCTGTCTTGAATCGCACGATTGAATCTCATTTGAAAAGCACGGAATGGATTGCTGTTTCTATCAATAAGCGGAGTACCGAGGTAACAATGGAAGGTCAAGCACCTACCTTGAATTTGACTTATACTCCAAATATCGAAAACGCATTTGCAAACAATATGATGAATTCGGTACGCGACGTTCCCGTTAACGTAACCGTTACAATAAACGGTACCGGTCCGGATATCCCTGGAAATGAGGGTGTCACGTTTGCTCACGCAACTTGTTCCCATCCCGACTGTGCTTTCAATCCTGCTACCGAAGAGTTTATTGTTCACGTTGTCGGCGCTCTGACCTCGCTGAAGATTCAAAAAGTTACCAAGAATAAGAATGGCGCAAGTGTCAGCTTCGAGAACATCGACCCGAATCAGACCTTCCTCTTCCGCGTGATGGGTAAGGATGCTGACGGTCAGGATATCGATGTTACCGTAACCGTTCACGCAAAAGATGGTTTCACTATAGTTGACGGTCTTGTAATCGGCAACCAATATACCGTCCAAGAGCTGACCGACTGGTCTTGGAGATATACTTGCGAACTTGGTGCTTATACCAATAGCGACGGTACAAACACCTCAAATTCGTTTGTTGGTAACACAGCAACCCTTACCATTACAGCTCTCGGTGAGTTGAACAACGTTGCTACCTTCGAAAACACCCGTAATACCGAGTACTGGCTCGACGGTGACAGCTGGTGTGATAACAGATTTATGGCTAATGTTACACAGGCGATCAACTAAGAAAGGAGACAAGTAAATGTTCAAGAATTTAACTAAAAAGCGACTGACTGTATTGCTTGTCTCGCTTTCGCTGATTTTGGTAGTGGGTGTCGGCGTGACCCTGGCATACGTATTCGCCTCCACCGGCAACGTGGTCAACACCTTCACCCCCTCCAAAGTCGCTTGCGCAGTTGTGGAGAATAACTCTGCTACTGAAAATACCGGTAACCCCGTAAACGTCGAATCAAAATCCAATGTAATGATCAAGAACACCGGCGATACCGAGGCGTATATCCGTGTTGCGGTGATCATTAACTGGAAAAACGAAGACGGACATGTTTGGGCGACTGCTCCTAAGAGTGATGAGTATACGATAAGTTACGATACTTCTAATCCCAAGTGGGTTAAACTTGCTTCTGATAACTTTTGGTATTATACCGCTCCCGTTTCTCATATTGAAGGAAGTAATTTGACAGATGTGTTGATCAAGAGCGCAACTCAAATTAAGCCTGGCCCTGTTGGAACCGATGGATCTCAGTACTATCTTTCCATCGAAATCGTAGCTTCCGCAATTCAGTCGACTCCGGCAAATGTAGTTGGCGACAACTGGAGCAATGATCAGGTTAAGATCGGTGTGGATGCCAACCGCCATTTGACGTTCACCAATAAATAAGGAGGCACACAATGAAGAAATTTTTTGTAATACTCCTTGCGATGGCGCTGATATGCGCGGCGGTGTTGCCTGCGTATGCGGCGGGTCAGGTCACCTATGACGGTGACTCGCAGACCTTCATCTACGCGCCCGGAAGCCAATATTCGCCGAGCGACCTGTTCCCGAATTTCAAGAACGTCATGCCGGGCGATAGGCTGACCGAAACGCTTCGTCTTTACAACGCACGCAAGAACAATGTAAAGGTCAACCTTTACATCCGTTCGCTCGGCGCGCGCCCCGGCTCGGAGGAGTTCCTTTCTCAGCTTCACCTGACGGTTGCTCACTCCGCTGACAACACGATGGCGTATATGTTCAACGCCGCGGCTGACCAGACCGACGGAATGACCGATTGGATCTTCCTCGGCACGCTCTATTCGGGCGGCGACGTCAATCTTGATCTGACGCTTGAGGTGCCCATCACCCTCGGTGACGAGTTCCAGGACGCTGTTGGCTACATTGATTGGCAATTTAAGGTCGAGGCATTTCCAACCAGCCCCGACGATCCTCAGGCGCCTCAGACGGGCGATGACAGCTTTATCCTTTGGTGCTGTATTGGCGCGGTTGTTGTGACTCTGGTTATGATTCCGATCGTATCACGCAGACGCCGAGGCGAAGCAGAATAATTTTCAAACATTTAAACCGCAGATTGACAATCTGCGGTTTTTGTGTTATAATTAAAGCAATAACTTCGGAGGTACCTGCTATGAAATGCACAGAAATGTTCAACACGGTTGACAGTTTGAATCAGGAATACGTAAAGGTCTGGGAGGACGTTTGCAACATCGAAAGCCCGACCAAGCACGAGGCGGGGGTTGATGCTTGCGGTGAATATTTTGCCGAAATGGCTCGCGCGCGCGGATGGAAGGTTGAATATTTCCGTCAGCCCGTTTCGGGTGACGTGGTTGATATCACCCTCAATCCCGATGCCACGGAAAAGCCCATAATCTTCTCGGCTCATCTCGACACCGTCCACCCCGTCGGATCGTTCGGCAACCCCGCGGTGAAGATCGAGGGAGAGAAGATGTATGGCCCCGGCGTTACCGACTGCAAGGGCGGCGCGGTTGCGGCGTTTCTCGCTATGGATGTGCTTGATAAGAATGACTTCCGCTCGCGTCCCGTCAAGCTGATCCTTCAGACGGACGAGGAGGTCAGCAGTGCCACCAGCAACAAGCAGACCATCAAATATATGTGCGATCGCGCGCTTGAGGGGGTTGCGTTCCTCAATCTTGAGGGTAGCGATAAGGGCAAGGCGTGCCTCATTCGCAAGGGAACGATCACATTCACCTTCAAGATTGAGGGCATCGAAGCGCACGGCTCGCAATGTGCCACCAAGGGCGCGAATGCCATCCTTGATGCGGCGCACAAGATCATCGAGCTTGAAAAGCTCAAGGATAAGGACGGGCTCACCTGCAATTGCGGCGTTATTGCGGGTGGTACTGTGTCTAACACAGTGCCCGGTTATTGCGAATTCAAGGCGAATATCCGTTTTGCGAATTCCGAACAGCTTGCCTGGGTGCGCGAGCACGTAAAGGCGATTGCCGCAACGGTTCACGTCCCCGGCTGTAAGTGCACCGTCAACGATCCTGCGGGCAGAGTTGCTATGGAACACAGCGAAAAGAATGTCGCTCTCCTTGCGAGAATGAACGAGATATTCTCAGAAAACGACCTTCCCATCCTCGAGGCGGCGAAGAGAAAGGGCGCCTCCGACGCGGCTGACGTCACCTTCGCGGGTGCGGCTTGTATAGATTCGCTCGGCGTTCGCGGCGGAAAGATCCACACTCCCGATGAGTTTGCCTATATCGAATCCCTCGCCGAGGCGGCAAAAAGGCTCGTTTGTGTTGCAGCAAATATTTAAAAATATCTTGACATACATCAAAAAATATGTTATACTGAATTACGGTATTGCATATTTGAATGACTACCGGTAATTGCCGGTAGTCATTTTTTTAACCATAGAATATAATGAAATTAACGATAGGAGAAAGGATATGAAACTTTTAATTGACGGATACGTTTATTGGGTGCGCCCCGAGCAGAGTCTGCTCGATATAATCAAGGAATTCGGGCTTATCACGGGTAAGCTTTCGACCGACCCGATCGCGGCAAAGATCGCGGGCGAAGTCTTCACGCTGAATTACATACCAATGCGAATGGAAGATGCGGCGCACGAGCGCGAGAGCATCCGCAAGGCGATGGCGGCATCGGGCGGAAAGGTCAGCCTTCTCCGTTATTCCGACCCAAGCGGCAAGGATGCTTACAGAAGAACGGCGCAGTTCGTGCTCTTCCTCGCCGTCCGCAAGCTTTGGCCGAATGCGGTTGCTAAGATGAATTGCACCGTCGGCGAGGGCGTGTATATCAAGGTCACGGGCGCAGAGGACTTCTCCGCAGAACGGCTCAAGGAGTGCGTGCGTGAGTTGATCGCCGAGGATATCCCCCTCGTTCGCAGACGCATTCCCACCGCCGATGCCATTGATTATTTCTCGCGTCAGGGTCAGATCGACAAGGCTCGTCTGCTTGCTTACCGTGCCGCACCGACGCTCGATGTTTACGGCTACGGCGATTTCTTTGATTATTACTATGGCGAAATGGCGCCATCAACGGGATTTTTGCGCGTTTGGGACATCATCCCCGCGCAAAACGGATTTATTTTCATCTTCCCCGACAGAAACGATCCCGACCGTGTTTCGGATTATCACGAAATGACACAGTTTATGGAGGTCTACGACGAGGGCAAGCGCTGGTGCGAGCTTATGCGCTGCGAAACCGTCGCCGATCTTAACGAGCTTGTTGACAGCGGCAAACTCCGCGAGCTTGTGCGCGTCAACGAGGCTCTGCACGAAAAGAGATTCGGCGAGGTTGCCGATATGATCTGCGCGCGCGGCGCTCACGCCGTGATGCTTGCGGGCCCCTCGTCCTCGGGAAAAACGACTTCGGCAAACCGCCTTGCAACACAGCTCCGCGCCCACGGAAAGATGCCGATACTTATGAGCCTCGACGATTACTACATCGACCGCGATCTGATCGCGCCGAACGAATCGGGCGAGCTCGACCTTGAGCACATCAACACCATCGACACCGCCCTTTTCGGCGAACAGATGACCGCGCTACTTGCGGGTGAAGAGGTCGAATTGCCCTCCTTTAACTTCAAAACGGGCAAGCGCGAGTGGCTTGGCAGAAAGCTGAAGCTCGATGACAACGCGATCATCATTGTCGAGGGCATCCACGCGCTTAATCCCATACTTTTGCCGAGCGGAGTCGACCGCACGGCGGTGTTCAAGATCTTCATCAGCCCGCTTTTGCCCCTCAGCCTCGATTATCATAACAGAATCCCCACAAGCTATCTGCGCCTGCTTCGAAGGACGGTGCGCGACTACGACACGCGCGGTGCCTCGGTGCAAAAGACGCTTTCAATGTGGAATTCGGTTCGCCGCGGAGAGGGAAGATGGATCCTGCCCTTCCAGGAGCAGGCGGATGTCATCTTCAACAGCTCGACTCTCTATGAACTCGCCGTGCTCAAAAAGCACATCTTCCCGCTGCTCAGTGCCGTCGAGCCGCACGAAGAATGCTACGAGCAGGTCCGCGCGATGGTAAAGGTGCTCAACTACATCCACGAGGCAGACGTTGACGACGAGATCCCTCCCACCAGCATCATCCGCGAGTTTATAGGCGGAAATGCGTTTTACAGATAAATAAAAGACAACAGCAGCGAGAAGTTTTCGTCCACCTTTTTCAAAAGGTGGCGTTTTCTTAAGGCAGAGAGTTAAGTCGACCGCCGCAGCCATATTTGCCTACGGCAAAAGTCGACTCTGTCTTGTCGGCTCCCGCCTCCATTTTCCTTCGGAAAACCGCCAGAGCCGCGCGAAACTCCCCCTGTGCTTCAAAATGGCGGCGTCCCCGCCGCCATTTTGGAAGGAGTAAAACCTCCCCTTGCGGGAGGTTTTCGCTCCTCCCCCCCGCGCGTATTCGACGCGCGTTTTTCTATAGAGATTTAATTCTCCTGCAGGCTTGTTACAGGTAATTTTGCGCCGCGACAGAGTCTTTGCCGATATCCTCATAATTTTGAATAGCTAAATCGGTACCCATCCCCACCCCTTCCCGTAAACCGGGAAGGGAGCTTGAGTGCGCGGACTTTATTGTTCGGTTTGATAAATAGGGCGCATCATTATTATTTCGTTATTCAGAACGCCGAATTAAAGAGTCTGCACAAAAAACTTCCCCTCTCGGTTCACGAGAGGGGAGAGAGGGGTAAGTCCCTATTTGAACTATGCAAAATTATAGGATACCGTCCCGATCTCTATAGCTGCGTGAAATTTTAGCACTTGCAGTCTGAAAAGGGGATTCAGAAAGCTTTTAAGGCTTAAATGCATACTCCTTGAGTCTGTTAACTGCCGCATCGTAACGGGGATCGGAACGGAGAGCGTCGAGATCCTTGTCGGTTGTGATCCATTCAAGCATACATTGCGAGTAGTTGCCATCGGCTTCGGGGATCAATCCGCCGGCAGGGCGTCCTCGAAAAGGTAAGGAGGTATATTTTGCATCGTCACCACCGTAGGTATCGGTATGAACGGCGAAATCTATTCCTTTCTCGAGCCAATAGAAGAATTTGTCATAGTCCTTTTCTTTCAGATAAGCACCAACAAATGAACTGCAAGCCTGATTTCCGTCTTGTGCCCTGGAACAATAGTCGCCGTCGGGATATATGAGATCAAGAAGATCTATGACCATCTGCCACAGCTTCTTTCGTTCGTCAAGCGAATAGATGAACTTGCCGTTGTCGTGCTTTGCGTATGAAAGGCGACGGAGCAGAACGAGTACCTGATATACTGAAAAGTCCAAATATTCCTGCATCTCCTCATATCCCTTGTCACCTTCCCAATTGTAGAGCATAAAACGCTCATAGGTGTGATTGACTCTCGGCATCTGTTCGGTCAGCTTCATCATTTCGTCCTTTTTGCCCGCGTAGTCGTATGCAAGCGCGAGAGAGTCGATTGCCTTGAAACGCAGATGTGTGTCGGTGCATTCGTCAAGAATGCGGTTGCAGAGTGAAAATACTTCCTCATAGTCCTTGATTCCTTTGCGCGAGTGTACGCTGATTATCGCATCAGAGAGCTCATACATGATTTCATAAGACTTGGGAAATTTGCAGTTTGCTTCTCGGAGTATTTCAAGATTATCTTCGAATTTTCCTTCGTAAAGTACATTTTTGGCATCGTTCAGATATTTTGCGATCTGTTCATTGGTCTTTTCAATGTCGATTCCAAGAAGAGTGTCCGAGGTGATGTCAAAAATATGACAAAGCGCGGGAATCTGCGAAATATCGGGCGAGGTGCGGTCGCATTCCCATTGGGAAACGGCGCGCGAGGTGATGCCGAGGTATTCGGCGAGCTGTTCCTGTGTTATATCCTTCTCGCGGCGAAGGCGTTTGATCGTAGTTCCGATAGACATTGTTTTGTCCTCCAAAAATTATTCAAAAGCGCTTTTGTACCTATATTATAACACTTTTTCGCAGATTTTCCACGAACCGTTTGCTGATGTAAAGTATAGTTGTGCTTTGATTTTCAAAGATATTATAGCATATATCGCTGTATTGTTCAAGAATTAATTCAAATAATATTATAATGAACTGTTAAAACGCACAAAAATCCCCCTCACGATTTGTGCAATTCCACAATTTTTCAAAATTCCCCAAAATTATGTGACATTTATGGCGTGTTTTGCGACTATCAGGGTGAAAGGAGGTTTCAGATATGAACGACGAAAAAATAATTGAACTCTTTTTTGCACGCGATGAAAACGCGATCAAGGAAACAGAGGAAAAGTACACCACGCTCTGTCACTACGTTGCAAAGAACTATCTTACGGTTCGCGAGGATAGGGAAGAGTGCATAAACGATGCGATGCTTGCGCTCTGGAACTCGATTCCGCCCGCGAAGCCGAAGAGCCTTTCGGCGTTTCTGTCAACGACCGTGCGGCATATCGCGATAAGCAAGAGCCGTGCCGGCAACGCCTGGAAGCGCGGCGGGCACGTGCACATAGTCAGCGATGAATTTCTTTCGATGATCCCTGATGAGACCGATCTCGCATCGCAGTTTGAGGCTCGCCGCGCGGGCGAGATAATGAACCGCTGCCTCGGAAAGCTCTCAAAGGACGACAGAGGGATATTCGTCATGCGCTATTGGCTGAGCATGAGCTACGATCAGATCCGCACACAAACCGGCTTTGGCGAGAGCAAGATCAAAATGTCGCTCTCGCGCACACGCGCAAAACTTGCCGATGAATTGAAAAAGGAGGGGATAACGGTATGAAAAAGAACAAAATTTTTAAGGATTCAAGACCGCTCGAAATGCTCGATTATCTCGACGAGGCGTACGTTGCAGAGGTCGTTGATAATCTCAATCTGCAAAACGAACCTGGCAAACCATTGCCCAAAAAAGTGGTAGTATTGCGCTCGATCCGCACCGCGGCAGTGCTCGTTGCCTGCGCTGTGCTTCTCGGCGCGGCTGTGCCTCTTGTGGGCAGACTTGTGGGAATGATCCCCGATATCTTAAATCCCGCGGGAACTGTCGGGGAATCGAGCACTCTCGAAGAAACCGAAACCGAACCGCCCGTGGATGAAGATCTACCCGAGGAATATTTTACGGATGCTATCTTATTTTGCGGCGGTGGAATAAGCTTTGGCGCCGAATATGAGGGTAAATGGATACATTCGTCAACGGTTTTGGCGTCAAATGTCAAGTTTTTGGCTGCTTATGATCCCGAAACGGGATCGACAAAGAGTATCTGTGTCCATCATCCGAATTGTTTTGCTTCGGGCGAACACTGCCCCGTTATCATTCCGATAGGATGGAATATCAATTTTATCGAGATACTTGGTGACTGGTGTATGTATCAGATCAACGGAAAAGGTAAGTATGAATCGGAGATTCACTTCTATAATATGAAAACGGGCGAATCGAGAGTCATCGCAGATACCGAATCGGGCAATGTCATCACCTATCCTTCGACTGCCTACCCTATGGACGGCAAGGCTTATCTGAATATGTGGGATATAGATAATGCCTCGGGTACGCGTCGCGATTATGTGTCTTGCTACGATCCCAAGACCGGCACGATCGAGTATTTGTGTGAAGAGCCCGAGAATCTGACTACTATCGGTATATCTAACAAACGCATATTCTATACCGAAAGAATATCTGTTTCGAAAGATCCTGCAGAAATTTGGTCAACCGATCATTCGGGCGGAAATCTCAAAAAAGAAGATGTACTCAACTTTGGCGCAATGGTTCTGAGCGGAACTTATGCATACGATGCTGTGTCGATCGTGAAAACACTGAATACCTTCAGGGTCTACGATTTTGAAACCAATTCGGTAACCACCATCGACCTTGGCTCGGAAATCAGGTATCTCTTGGCAACTTCAAGCAAACTGTGCTTCGTTTTTGAAGAAGACGGAAAGGTATATATCAGCGATCCGTTAGGTGAAAACAGGGAGCTTGTCCTTGACCGCCCCGGACTCGACTTCAAACCTTATGATATCGTTGGCGACTATATTATCGGCGACATTCCCCTCGCGTGCGATATTATGCCCGGCGGCACCTATGCTCTCAACATCAAAACAGGCGAGCTTAAAGCGATTTCCGAGATAAACTGACCGTAAACAGTCGTTAGTCAAAAATGGCTGTATCACTAAATGTGATACAGCCATTTCCGTTATTTATTACTTATATAATTCTTGATCGCCTCAAATGATTCCGCGCTGATGACGTGCTCGATCTTGCAGGCATCAATGACGGCGGTTTCGCGGTCTACTCCGAGAGATACGAGAAGATCGGTCAAAATCGTGTGGCGCTCGTAAAGCCCCTCGGCGGTCCTCACACCCTTTTCGGTCAGGGTGATGAAGCCGGATCTATCCACCTCGATATATTCGCCCGCCTTCAGAATTCCAATGGCGCGGCTGACGCTCGGCTTTGAGTATCCCATACTCTCGGCAACGTCGATCGAACGCACAGAGGTCGAATGCCTTGTCAGCACATATATTGTTTCAAGATACATCTCGCCCGATTCCGCAAGTCCCATATTGTTAGCTCCTTTTTGATTTATACTATTATGATAACACATTTTAGAGAAAAATGCAAGGGGTTTTCGAATTATTTTGCTCTCGGGTATTGACAACAGAACAAAAGTGTGGTAAAATGTAAAAAATGTTTGATAGAGGCGCACCTTGTAAAGATTACCGCGGGAAAATGACTGCCAAAGTCACGCGGGAAAGGTACGGGTGCCGAAGTGGAGCGCCGCGGCGGGCGTTTTGCTGGCAGTTCGGATAACATCCGTTCTGTTGTCGCTTTGAGTTTACTCTTGCGGAGAGCTATCCAATACCGTTTGCCCTATTGGGCGTAGTGGTGGCTTGCTCTCTGCGGCTGCCTTTTTTCATTCGTAAATTAATTTCTCAAAGAGGTAAAAATAAAATGAAGAAGACTGTTTTCACAGGCGCGGCTACTGCGCTTGTCACCCCCCTCACCGAATCGGGAATCGACTTTGAAAATTTCGGCAAGCTTATTGATTTTCAGATAGAAAACGGCATCGACGCGCTCGTTGCAGTTGGCACCACGGGCGAGGGTTCGACTCTTGATGATGCCGAGCACAAGGCGGCGATCAAATATTGCGTCGAGCGCGTTGCGGGCAGAGTTCCCGTCATCGCGGGCACGGGCTCGAACGATATAAACTACGCAATCGAGCTTACCAAATATTCTTGCGCGGTCGGCGCGGATGCTATGCTCCTCGTCACACCCTATTATAACAAGGCGACTCAGGCGGGAATGGAGCAATCCTTCCTCAAGATCGCGGATGCGTCGGATAAACCCTGCATACTTTATAACGTGCCCTCGCGCACGGGATGCAATCTTCTCCCCGCAACCGCCGCTCGCCTTGCAGAGCACGAAAATATCGTTGCCATCAAGGAAGCTTGCGGCAACATCTCGCAGATCGCGGAGCTTGCCGCGCTCGTTGGCGACAAGATGGACATCTACTCGGGCAACGACGATCAGATCGTGCCGATCATGTCGCTCGGCGGCAAGGGTGTCATCTCTGTCCTTTCGAATATTCTTCCCGCAGAAACATCCGCAATTTGCAAAAAGTTCCTTGCGGGCGACGTCGCGGGCGCAAGAGAGATGCAGCTGCACTACATACCCCTCATAAACGCGCTCTTCTCGGAGGTCAATCCGATCCCTGCAAAGGCGGCTTGCGCTGCTATGGGCTTCGGCGAGAACTATCTCCGTCTGCCTCTCACTCCTATGAGTGCTGACAAGGAAGCGGTTCTGCTCGATCTTATGAGAGCCGAAAATCTTATTTAAAGGAAAACGAAAATGAAAATACTGATAAACGGAATTTGCGGACATATGGGACGCGAGGTTCTTACTCTTTGCGAGGCGGGCTACCGAGGTGCCGAGTGCATCGGCGGCGTTGATGCATTTGCCAAGGGCGGCGAGACCTTCCTCGTCTACAAGGATTTCTCCGACGTTCCCGAGGCGGAGATCGACTGCATCGTCGATTTCTCGCACCATACCGTAACCCCCGCACTCCTTGATTTTGCAATGGCAAGAAAGCTGCCCACCGTCCTTTGCACCACGGGTCACACGCCCGAGGAAAAGGCAAAGATCGCGCTGGCGGCAGAGAAGATACCGCTCTTCTTCTCGGCAAATATGTCGCTTGGAGTTGCACTCCTTGTTGAACTTGCAAAGCAGGCGGCGGCGGCTTTCCCCGAGGCGGAAATTGAAATTATCGAAAAGCATCACAATCGTAAGGTCGATGCTCCAAGCGGAACGGCGCTGATGCTCGCCGATGCTCTCTGTGAGGTTCGCCCCGAGGCTTATGCCAACTGCGGCAGAAGCGGTCAGGGCAAGCGCACGCGCGAGGAGATCGGCATCCACGCGATTCGAATGGGCAATATCGTCGGCGAGCACGAGGTTATGATCGGCACGCCGAACCAGACCATCACCCTCAAGCACGAGGCGCATTCCCGCGCGCTCTTTGCCGAAGGCGCGCTTGCCGCGGCGGCGTTCCTTGTCGATCAGGGGGCGGGTATGTACGATATGAATTCGCTCGTCAAGGGCACAAAAATTCCCCAAAAGGTATGATTTAAGATGAAAATTGCAATTTACGGCTACGGCAACCTCGGTAGAGGCGTCGAGGCGGCTATGAAATATCACACAGATTGCGAGCTCGTTGCGGTCTTCACACGCCGCGATCCGAGCACGGTCAAAACTGCGGGCGCACCCGTCTTCTCTGCAGATTCGATCCTTGATTTCAAGGATAAGATCGACGTCCTCATCCTATGCGGCGGCAGTGCGACAGATCTGCCCGAAATGACGCATAAGCTCGCCGAGCATTTCAACGTCATTGACAGCTATGACACCCACGCCACCATCCCCGCCCATTTCGCCCGTGTAAACGAAACGGCAGAAGCATCGGGACACATCGCAATGATCTCGGGCGGCTGGGACCCCGGTCTGTTCTCGATCGCAAGGCTCTATGCCTCATCCGTGCTCCCCGATGGCAAGGATTATACCTTCTGGGGTCGCGGCGTAAGCCAAGGCCACTCCGATGCCATCCGCAGAATTGACGGCGTGCTTGATGCAAGGCAGTATACCGTTCCCGTGCCTGCGGCACTCGAATCGGTAAGAAACGGAGAAAATCCCGAGCTGACAACAAGGCAGAAGCACACCCGCGAATGCTACGTTGTCGCAAAAGAGGGCGCTGATCTTGCAAAAATTGAGTCCGAGATCAAGAATATGCCCAACTATTTCGCTGATTACGATACCACGGTGACTTTTGTCAGCCTCGAGGAGCTTCGCGCGAACCATTCGGCTCTTCCGCACGGCGGATCGGTCATCAGAAGTGGTGTTAGCGGTCTTTCGGGCGAGCATAAACACACCGTCGAGTTCTCGCTCGCGCTCGATTCGAATCCCGAATTTACCTCAAGCGTGCTCGTTGCTTGTGCAAGAGCCATCAACCGTATGCACGCGCGCGGAATGACGGGCTGCAAGACGATCTTCGATATCGCCCCCGCCGATCTTTCTCCGCTTTCCCCCGAAGAACTTCGCGCCAAAATGCTCTGACATCAGAAAGGAAAAAGAAAAATGAAGCTTTCACAAGTAACAAAGGAATATATCGCGCAGATGCCTTTTGAAGAAAAGTGCAATTTCGTCTGCGGCGGCATCGTCGATGATGGAATGAGCGCGCCCGTTGCACTCCTTCTCGGCGGAAATCCCGGCAATGCACTCCCTCGCGCAAAGGCGGCGGCAGAGCTCTATAAGTCGGGCAGAGTCCCCTTCATCGTGCCGAGCGGCGGCGTAAAATGGGACGTGGACGGCGAGCAGATCAGCGAATCGCACTATATGAAGCGTATCCTGATGGAAAACGGCGTGCCCGAGGAGGCGATCATCCTCGAAAATCAGGCAACGACCACCAAGGAAAACATGATCTTCGGCACTCTGCAGATCAACCGCAAGCTCCACTTCGAGAAGGTCGACCACGTCATAATCGTCACCTCCCGCTCGCACATGAAGCGCAGTATCGCGCTTGCAAAAGCGTTTTTGCCCCGCAAGGTAACCGTCTCCGCCTATCCCGCAAATCACGAGGCGATCATAGCCGGAATGCCCGAATCGGAAGGAAAGTGGATCGCAAAGGAGCTTGATCTTATCAAGGGGCTTGTCGATAGCGGGCTTGTTGAGGATATGGAGGTAAACTTTAATGTTTGATTTGTTTTCAAAAAAGAAAATCGATATCGAGGCAGCCAAATATTTTTGGGTTTGGTTTGAAGAACAAGAAGAATGGATAATTGCTAACTGGAAAACCAGCTCAATGGACGTGCTGAATGCAATTTACGCAGTTCTTGATCCTGTTTTTCCATATGAGAAGAAAAACGGACTTGAGTTTCAATTCGGATTTCACGATGGCAAAGGCGAATTTGAGTTTTTCCACGCGCGCCAACCGGCACTGAAAAGAGACGCGGAAACTCTTAAAAGCATGATGCCCGAAAAAATAGCGGAAAGATGGACTTTTATTATTGATAAATAAGCATGCCAACAGAGGTATTGTTTGCGCTTAATTGAAGTTGCGCGTGCTCCTTCCACCCCGGAAGTGGTGGAAGGAGCACGCGCAACGGCATTTAATTGCAGGTTGAATCTCTGTTATTATAAATACTATTGATTTTCGCCACGGCGAAAATCTTCCTTTCATTCTCGCGAAGCGAGATTATCATTCGGCGAAGCCGATTATCATTCCGCCACAGTGTGCGGCTCTGACGGTTTTCCGAAGGAAAATGGAGGCGTAAGCCGAGAAGTCAGAGTCGACATTTGCCGCAGGCAAATATACTATCATTCGCGCGAAGCGCGACTTGCCTGCTTTATATATCCCGGCAAATAAAACAGTCCTGGCAGTATTGCATAAAGCAGATAGGCAAGCACTGTCGTCACTCCGTCGGGAACGTCGCCGAAGATTGCGGGCAGGAAAAAGGAATTGCATTTGAAGAACATATAATCCGAGCCGATGGGAGAGAAATTGACGATATTTGCGGGGATCGAGATGATCAACATCGGCAGGGCGGGAAGGATGAGCTCCCAAGGCTTTTCAACGCCGTTATATCGATGATATCCCGAAATGAGCATCACCAGCATTGAAAAGAGCATCGTTCCGTGGTAGGAAAGGGTGTGAAAGCCCATAAATGAAATGCAGGAATAGTTCGAAAGTACGTTTGCGGGGTAGACGAAGTTTATCGCCGCGCCGAGAAGCCCCATTGTGAAAAGATAACCGCAGGCAGCGAGCTTTATTCGTCGATTTTTCGAAAAGCAAAAGGGCAGTGAATAGAGATAAACGCTGCAGGGGTAAAGTGGCAGAACGCCACCGACCTCAAAGTGAACCTCACTTCCGAGAAAGGCTTCGTAAAGTGTTTTGACGATCTCAAAGATAACAAAAAATGCCCAAAGCGTCAAAAGCAGCTTTCTTTGCGCGCTTTCCGACTTTTTTGCTACGCGGAAGGCGGAATGGATGATAATTGCCAGAAGGCAGGCGGAGAATATAAGATGAAGCGGTGAAAAGAGCCGCCCGGGCAGGTCAAGCCCGCCGAGAAAGTCTTTATGAGTAAAGAAATTTTCAATCAGTTTCAGCATTTTTTACCTCGGAGTATAAGCATTATGTCCGAGGGTATTATAGCACAACGATCCCACTTTGTCAACAAGAAAAAAGGCGCTTTTTGCGCCTTTCAAGTTAATTATAATAAATGCTGTATTTAGTTACTCCGTCAATGGTCTCGCCGTCGATCTGCAGAGGGCGGGGAGAATCAAACTCAACTGTGATCTTTTTGCCTGAGCGGACGTCAACGTATTTTTTGTGTTTTACGTGCTCGCCCTTGAAGAAGGAGGGGAAATATATCAGAGTTCTCAGCTTGCCCGAATCGTGCCAGGTGCAGGAGGAAAGGATCTTTTTTCCGTTCAGTCTGTCCTGCTCGGGGCAGGGCATCATGCCGCCACCGTAATAGTGACCGTTCATACCCGAGGAAAGCCAAATGCGCTTATAACGGCGGCACTCGCCGTCAACCGTTATGCTACCGCCGCAGGTCTTATATTTGCCGAAAAGTCCCTTGATCGCGATCGCGGTGTAATTGATCTTCTTGGCGTTTTCATTTTTTAGCTTGTCGCCCTCAAGACAGCAATAGCCGTCAATACCGTAGCCAACGCCGTTAAGAACCTTAAACTTCTTGCCGTTTACTTCGCAAACGGGAAGGTTTTCTATGTACTTGTTGATAAGGACGGGTTCCTTCTGCTCCGAAATATCGAGGTCACGCAGAAAATCATTTCCCGAACCCGATGCCATATAGTAGACGTCGCCGTGGGGGATACCGTCGATCTCATTAATGAAGCGGTTGAGCGTACCGTCACCGCCGCAAATGATGATCGAAGCCTCGGCCTTGTCCGCAAAGAAATCCGCATAAGAGCCGATCTCGGTCATTGCAACGATCTCGGCGTCCTTGTAATTGAGATTTTTTGCTGTTGTTTCACTCATACCGTTGCCTGCGTATGGGTTATAAAGTATATAATATTTCACTGTAAATGAAACCCTCGCTTTCGAATTTTACCAAGTTATATTATACAAGATTAACGTCAACTGTTTTTCACATTAATGTCAATTATCGTTGATGTTCAGAAATAAATGGGAAATAGCCGATCAAATCAGATCGGCTATTTATTATTGCAATTTATTTAAGAATTTCAACAATGGGCGATCCCTGCGCATCGGAAAGGTCTGCGCCGAGGATCTTTGCATAGGTGGGAGCCTCGTCAACGATGGGACGGCGGTCGATCACGACGCCTTCCTTGATGCTCGGGCCTTTTGCAACGAGTGTGGGCTGAGGGCCGAGATCGGGGTAGTAGCCGTGGGTCGCTCTGCCGAAGCGGAAGTCGGTGAGGTCGAGCTTTGCAACGAGCGGGCGCTTGCAGCTGTCCGAGAAGGAGGTGTAACCGTCCGACTCGATAACGAAGGAGAACTCGCCGTCAAGATGCTCTTTTTCTGCGATCTCTTCGCGGGTAAATACCTGCGAGAAGCCGTAAATACCCTCGTCACGGAGGTCGCAAAGGAGCTTATATACGCGGTCGTGGAGCTCCTTGTCGGTGGGATCCTTGAGGTAAACGAGCGAGGACATAGCGTTTGAGAGGCAGTATGCGCGGTAATCGACGCATTTGCCCTTTTCGTTCACATCAACAAGTCCGTGGTCGGCAAGAAGCGCGTTGAGCTTGATGGTGCGCTTGATCTCAAGCTGACCGTGGTCGCTGACCATAAAGATGTCGGTATCCTGAAGCACACCGGCTTCCTCAAGAGCCTCGCAAAGCTGACCGAGATGCTTGTCCACGCGGTCGAGCTCGGGGTAGAGGTGGGGACCGAATGCACCCTGGGTGTGGCGAATGCCGTCGATCTGACCGTTGTGAACGAAGGTCACCTCGGGGGAGTACTTTATGATGATGTCAGCCGCGCACGCGATGAGGAACTCGTCGTCGTAGGGGTGGATCATAAAGTTCTTTCTGCCGCCCTTGACGTAATCGGGGTGGAGAAGGTCAGCGTGACTCTTGATGATCTCAATTACCTCGGGCGAGGATCCTGCGTCTGCAAAGGAGGACTCAAGTGTATCGACCTTGTTGGGCATCCAATATTCGTTGATAAGGTAGTCGATGTCGGGATGTTTGCCTGTGCAGGTCCAGAAGATCGATGCGGTGGTGTAACCCTTTTCCTTTGCCGCGGTGAAGATATCCTTGCACTTAACGCAGTCGTGGAACCACTGCCAGGTGTCTTCCTTCGAGTCGGTGGTGAATCTGTAGTTGGAGTAAACGCCGGTCTTGTCAGCGTAGCAACCCGTCATCATGCTGACGTGGTTCGGGTAGGTTACTGTCGGGTAGATCGAACGGATGCGCTCAACAGAGCTTCCGCCCTCAAGGTACTTTTTGAAGTTGGGCTTTGTGCGGAGATACGCAAGATCTTCAAAAACCATTGCGTCAACCGAAAATACCAATAATCTTTTTTTCATAAAAAGCCTCTTTCTCATAAAAATTTATGAAATTACACTTGATTTTTTGATGTAATTAATGTAAAATATAAGTAAAACATCTGCAGGAGGTGCAAAATGGGAAAAACGCTGCTTGAAATATCAAAGGAAATAGGCGTTTCGACCGCCACGATCTCGCGTGTGCTGACGGGCGAGGATTGTGTTTCGCCCGAAACGAGGGATAAGGTGCTTCGCGCCGTCAAGGAAAGCGGATACGAAAAACGCCCCCGCAGAAGGTCAGCCGAGCTTCGTGGAAGCGGCACCGTTCTTGTCATAGCCGGTCAGCTTCACAATCCAATAATTCTCGGATTCATTGACGGCATCCGCCAAAGACTTGCCAAAGAGGGAATGCGCACCGTTATCTCGCTTAGCGATTATGACACATCAACTGAATGCGATGCGCTTAAATACGCCTCTAAAAACGGTTTTTCGGGCATATTTTTGCTCAATGCGATCGAAAGCAAGAAGCTCGTTTCTCTGATCCCCGATATAAAAACGCCGATGATATTCGTCAACCGTTTTTTACGTTCTGCAGATACCGACGTTGTGACTGTCGATAATTACCGTTGCGGTTATCTTGCCACGGAGTATCTTATTCAGCGCGGACACAGACGCATTGCGCATATCGCGGGTCCCGCGACCTCGGTTACCTGCCGCGACAGAACGCAGGGTTATTTTGACGCCATGCGCGAGCACGGCATCAGCATAGACAAATCCTTTGTTTTTTACGGCGACCGCAGATATAAGAGCGGGTGCGAATTCGGCGCACAGGTCGTTGATATGCCGCCCGAAAAGCGATTCAGCGCGGTTTTCTCAACCACGGGACTTATGGCTGCGGGAATGGTCGACACTTTGCGCAGCTACGGCATTCGCGTGCCCGACGACATAAGCGTTGTCTGCAACGACGATTACAGCCGCGATTATATGCCCTGTCCGATAGATTTCACAACCTTCGAGCAGGATCCGATACTGATGGGCACCACGGCGGCGGAATTGCTCCTTGAGAGAATTGCTTCACCCACGAGTGCGCCAAAACGAATGGTCTTCCCACCCGTGCTTATCGAGCATAATAGCGTGGTTCTAAAAAGATAAATATTGAATGACTTCCGCGTAAAACGCGGAAGTCTTCATTTTTTATTTCATATAAAGTCCGCCGTTTACGTCGATGATATCGCCGGTGATATAGGACGAAAGATCGGAGGAAAGGAAGAGAACTGCGTTTGCAATGTCATCGGGAGTACCGAAGCGACACATGGGAATGGTCAGCTTGGGATCGTCCTTGGGGTCGGTGAGCCAGGAAAGACCCTGTGCCATAGCGGTGAGGGTTCTGCCGGGGCATACGCAGTTGGAGGTGATGTTGTACTGACCGCCCGAAAGAGCGAAGCACTTGGACATATTGAGAACAGCTGCCTTTGCGGAGGAGTAAGCGCAGGAGGAGGAACGTCCGCCGCGCTCGCCTGCCATCGAGGAGATGTGAACGAGCTTACCGTAGTTCTGCTCCTTCATGATCTCGTAAACAGCCTGAGTGCAGAAGAATACGCTCTTGATGTCGATGGTCTGCATCTTGTCCCAGTGCTCAAT
>JAGBRZ010000050.1 GCA_017632155.1 Clostridia bacterium | reverse complement strand
TTTTGAGTCCATTTTACTATTCAAAATCTTGTTAGGATCGCACGGACCTTATGACAAAAAAAGAACTTATGGCCGTTACTCATTGACAAAAAAGGCCGCAAGTTCAATATGCGCGCTACCTTGGGGTAGTAGAGACCCCAAGTGCAAGTGTTGACCAGCTGCGGCACACACGATAAAATATTTTTTCATAATTTAACTGCATATAAATTTTCAATTTAGATTGAACGTGTTTCCTTCTCCAAAATATCGCTAAGCGCGGTTTTGCTTTTTCTTTCCCTTGAACTATTCACAATGTTATGGTATAATATGTGTGAAATATATTTCTTTTGAGGTTATCTATGAAAAATGTTATCATTCGTTTAGAAACAGAAAAGGACTACAGAGCAGTAGAAGAACTCACCCGTGAGGCATTTTGGAATGTCTACAAGCCCGGTGCCGACGAGCATTATTATGTGCACATGATGCGAAAACATCCTGATTTCATCCCCGAGCTTGCATTCGTACTTGAAAAAGACGGCGAGATCGTGGGTAATATCATGTACACGAAGGCGTGGCTTGAGGACGAGAACGGTGATCGTAAGGAGATACTTTCCTTCGGACCGCTTTGTGTTGCTCCCAAGTATCAGCGCCAAAAGCTCGGCAAGATTTTGATTGAGCATTCATTCGAAGTAGCACGCAGTATGGGCTACGATGTGAACATCAATTTCGGCAATCCTGGCAACTACGTTAGTCGTGGGTTTGTGAGCTGCAAAAAGAAGAACGTTAGCTTTGTAGTTGACGGCAACTTCCCTACCGCACTTCTCGTCGCAGAGCTTGTGCCGGGCGCGCTTGACAGCAGAAAGTGGATGTATATTCCCTCCACCGCTGCAGATTGCTGTGAGGACACCGCCGCTGTCGAAGCCTTTGACGCGACATTCCCACCGAAAGAAAAGAAGTGGATGCCGAGCCAAGAGGAATTCTATATCTATAGGCATTCTTCGGTAGTTCGCTGAATGTAAAATTAGCCTCTGAGAGTCGAGAGATTTCTCAGAGGCTTTTTCTTATTCAACCTTCAAAATATTGATTTTCTCTTTTCTGAGCAAGAAGGCATACGCTATGAGTGATACAACACTATCAAAAGCGTTTCCAATTCCGAACAACATAGCAATACCTGTAAGCGTTGGAGTCCAAACATTCGTTGCATAGAGGATGAAGGCGATTCCATAATAAATCGTATTCGTCACAACCGATTCAAACAGCATGTAGTTCGTCTTTCCAAGTCCATAGAAGGTTGAGTCGAACACGTTCTGAACAGCGTACAGCACGTAGAAGCCAACGAGAAGCAGCACGAGGCTGAACAACTTATCTACATCCGTAAAGCCAAGCACGTGAGTCATAAACGGTTTCCATACGGGAATGCTTGCAAACCACAAAGCCGAGATGATCGCCGTGATACCGAAATAACCAAGCGAATTTTTGCGGATGTTCTCCTTATTGGCTGCGACCTCTTGCTTGATCAGCTCGCCAAGCTGAATCACGGGCAGAAGAAGCCAACCCCAAATGAAGTTGTTTGCAACCCAGTACGTTCCTTGCTCTCCGACCACGTTGACCATTCGCGCGATCATCACCATATAGGCAACGTTGCGAACGAGAGATTCCACGCCCGAAATGCCGTCGACCTTGGCAAATTCCTTCATCCAGACAAAGTTGAGCTTTGCCTTGCCGAACACCTTGATTTCTTCTTTGGCGAGAAGAATGAGCGATACAACGAGCAACAACGCATTTACGATGATATTGGAGTATCCGATTCCGTTAACACCGAGATTTGCCGATACGGGTAAGGTGGAAACGAGGAAGGTATCTGACACGAGGCAAAGCACGAGTCTTGCGCCTGTGAGTGCATACAGGTATTTGGTCTTATTGACCGTAACAAGCGCAACAAGTGCGAACTGCGTGAGAATTGAGAAGATGTTTGCAACACTCTCAACGCGTATGTAGGATGCGGATGCTTCAATGATGCTCGCATCGGTAGCCATGAGCGCGAGCAGAGGCTCTGCAAAGATCAGTACCCCAGCAGAAAGAACGGCATATACGCCAAGCGAGATCAACATGCCTGTTCTCACGCGGTTTGAAAATTCGTCTTTATCATCCTTCACCTTGCCTACGAAATAGAACAATGGAAGGATGATTGCTTCATTCATGATCTCATAAAGCAGATTTACCCACGAGAGCTGACCTGCAATCGAGAACGAATACTCTCCGGGCAACTGACCGAGGAAGAACACACGCACGGTCGTGTAAATGGTCGGTGCAAGCCCGAGGACGAGTAGTGATGCCAAGAGTTTGTAATTGGTTCGGCTGAGTGACAGTTTGATTTTGGAAAACATAACGGTTTCCCCCTTTTCAATATTAGCAAAAAGGACAAAAGAAAAAGCATCCGCACATAAGTACAGACGCCGAAAAAGATGACAGCTATCTCATCATTTGACGAGTCTGCGACAAAAAGTGCATTTTGCCGGAAGTTACCGTAAGTCTGTCACGTTTACGGTAAGTTTCCCAATCGCCGTCGGCAATTGCTCAAGTCACTATTTACTTGTCATAATTATAGCATAACATTGGTCATTTTTCAACAGTAATATATGAACACGGCGACGGATTTCTCCGCCGCCTTTATCATATATAACTTAACTGTGTTTTCTGCTACGCAATCTCACCTCGTTTGCTACGCAGAGTGTTACGCAATAAACTTTTTAGGCCTACTTTTGTTCTAAAATATCCCGTAAGTACTGCACGGATTTCCGTCCAAAAGTTGCACTTTCGGTCATAACTTATGTACACAAAAGGCCGCAAGTTCAATATTCGTGCTACCTTGGGGTAACTATGACCGCAAGGTCAATAGTTGACCACTGCGCCCACTCATTGAGATCTTACCAATGATATGGGAACCAACGAGTCTGCTC
>JAGBRZ010000049.1 GCA_017632155.1 Clostridia bacterium | reverse complement strand
GGTATCCTGACAGATCGGTACGTTCTCTGCGTCTGCGATCTCAAAGTTCTCGATGATGTTATCAAGAACGCCCTGAGCGATCTTGCCGTCCTCGCAAGCGCGGCAATTCTTGATTGCGCACTTTACGTCGGAGGGAAGATGATTGTTAGCATCGATACAGAGTCTTTCAACTGTATCAATGATCTGCTGTACGTTAATTTCACGCATTTTAAAGTTTCTCCTATAAAATAATTAGCATACTATACCGATGATCTGGCAAGCAAACACGATCAGAACAAGTGCTATCGGGTATGTGGAAGCATACGCGCCTGCAACGTCGTCGGTCTCCGCAACGCTGATAAGGGTACCAAGCGCGGGGGTCGAGGTCATACCGCCGGTGATCGAGCCGAGGGTGTTGAGCAGGGGCAGCTTGCAGATCTTTCTCGCAAAAATGTATCCGACCACCATCGGAACGAGGGTGATAATAACACCTGCGATAAAGCCGTAAAGAACGATCATAAGTCCGTACTCGGAGTTCTGGATCTGCTGAACGAGCTGAACTCCGCCCTCGACGCCTGCGCCGAGAAGGAAGAGAACGAGTCCGAATTCACGGAAGATCTTGAGAACCTGTACGTTAACTCTCATGTTGAGCGGGCCGATGTGTCCGAAGTGAGCAAGGATAAGAGCCATGATCAGCGGACCGCCGGTCATACCGAGGGAGAAGCAAGAGCCCGAATATCCTGCGGAAGTAAGCGGGATCTTGATAGAACCGAGAAGGAGTCCGAAAACGATAGCAAGTCCGAAAGCGGCAAAACCGAATCCGTCGATATCGAATCTCTTCTTCTCTGCCTTTGCCTCGACCTTCTTCTCTTCCGCCTTTGCGGGAGCGGCGATGAGCGCTCTTTCCTTCGCCATATCAGCACGAAGGATCTTCGGCATGATCTGAACGAAAAGAACAACGCCTACAACTCCGAAGGGGTAGGAGATTGCCTGACCGAGGGATACCATTGCAGCCTCGTCGCCTGCGATCTCCTTAGCTGCGGAGAATGCGGGAGTCGAGGTGAGAGCACCGGAGAGAACTCCGCTTGCAAAAGCAGAACCGATTCCGGGGATAAGCGCGAATGCAGCTGCTACGCCCGCGCCAATGATGATAATGATCGCTCCCATAGGGAGATAGGTCTTTGCATTCTTCTTAAGATCGCGGAAGAAGTTGGGACCTGCGATAGATCCGACTGCGGTAACGAAAAGGACGAGTCCGACGTCACCGATAAAGCCGTAGCTATCCATAGCTGATGCCGAAGCATCAGCTATGAAGAATTTCGAGAGAACGGGAATCTCCTGCAGACCCGGAAGGGTGAAGAGATAACCGAAAAGAAGCGCTGTGAGGAAGACGCCCGCTGTGCCGAGGGATACGCCCTTGATCGATATTCTTCCAAGGCAATAACCGAGGAAGGTGATGAAGAACGCGCCAAGAAGCACAACTGCCGCACTTCCGGGATTGATGAGCTTAGAAATAAACTCCATAGTTTATTTGTCGCCCCCTCTTATCTTTCGTGACGAGCGTAGTTGGGGAGAAGCATAGGAGATACGCCCTCTGCGGTCGCACCTGCAGCATCGAGCTCCTCTGCATAAGCCTGGAGGTGATCAAGGTTCATAGTGCCGAGCTCAACTTCCTTTGCCTTTGCAGCTGCAGCCTTACCTGCGTTTCTACCGAATACGATGATGTCAAGGAGGGAGTTACCCATAAGTCTGTTTCTACCGTGGATACCGCCGACAGCCTCACCTGCAACAAGGAGGTTGGGGATAGCCTTGGTGAAGCCCTCGCCGCCGATCTCGAGACCGCCGTTCTGATAGTGGAGGGTGGGGTAAATGAGGATCGGAACCTTTCTCATATCGATTCCGTAGTTCATGTACATACGCATCATAGCGGGGATTCTCTTCTCGATGGTGCCCTCGCCGTGAAGCTTTTCGATCATGGGAGTATCAAGCCATACGCCCTTGCCGCTGGGAGTGTTGACGCCCTTGCCGTTGGTGGAGCACTCACGGATGATGGATGCCGCAGAAACGTCACGGGTCTCAAGGGGATGCATGAATGCCTCGCCCTCGGAGTTTACGAGCATTGCGCCGATCGAACGAACCTTCTCGGTAACGAGCGCGCCCTTGATCTGTGCGGGATAGATAGCTCCGGTGGGGTGGTACTGAATGGTGTCCTGATAAAGGAGAGGAGCACCTGCACGGTAACCGAGAACAAGACCGTCTGCGGTTGCGCCGTAGTGGTTGGAGGTGGGGAAGCCCTGATAGTGAAGACGTCCTGCACCGCCGGTTGCGATGATGACGGTCTTTGCCTTTGCTACGAGGTAATCCTCGGTCTCAAGGTTCTGAAGAACTGCGCCTGCAACCTGACCCTTTTCGTCCTTGATGAGCTCAACTGCTGCGGTGAACTCAACAACGGGAACCTTGCGGTTGAGAACTTCGTCGCGAACGGTTCTCATAATTTCTGCGCCGGAGTAGTCCTTACAAGCGTGCATTCTCTTTCTGGAGGTTCCGCCGCCGTGGGTGGTGACCATATTGCCCTCTGCGTCCTTATCGAACATAACGCCGAGGTCGTTGAGCCAACGGATAGCATCGGGAGCTTCCATAACAAGACGTCTGAGAAGCTCGGGACGAGCTGCGAAGTGTCCGCCGCCGAAAGCGTCGAGATAGTGCTGAACGGGCGAGTCATTGGGCTTGTCAGCAGCCTGGATACCGCCCTCTGCCATCATGGTGTTTGCATCACCGATGCGGAGCTTTGTAACGATCATTACGTTTGCGCCTGCCTCGTGAGCCTCGATTGCAGCTGCACAGCCTGCGCCGCCGCCGCCGATAACGAGAACGTCAACGTCGTAATCTACCTTGTTAAGGTCGATCTTCTCGCCGAGGATACGGCTGTTGGAATGAAGAAGCTCGCCGAGCTCGCAAGGAACCTTCTCACCCTTGTTGGGACCAACCTTGATCTCAACAAAACCGTCTTCACGGTAGTCGGGGTGATAAGCCTTAAGAAGGGCGCTCTTCTCGTCAGCGGTCATACGTCTGGGTTCAGTAGCCATACGTGCTTCGCGCGATGCTTCAAGTTTCTTTATGGAATCAAGCATTTCCTGAGTATACATTCTCATTTCCCTCCTTATTTCTCAATATCTCTGGTGTTGTAGAGTTCCTGCATCTCGGTGATGGGCTTCTGCATAACCTTTTCGATGAGCTCATCGTATGCGCCCTTGTTGATCTCGTCAACGCGGTTGATGAGATGCTCGGTCTCGGGAGCGATGTACTTACCGGTAAGACGTCTTGCAAGAAGTCCTACGTGAGGATGCGAGATCTCTGCAGGGCAACGAACCGAGCAGCATCCGCAAGATACGCAGTCGAAGGATTCCTCTGCGCACTTCTCGAACTCGCCTCTCTGTGCGTATGCGATGTACTGCATAACGTTGAGCGACTGGGTGCACGCCTTGGTGCAGGCGTTACAGCCGATGCAAGAGTAGATCTCGGGATAAAGCTCCATCATAACCTTCTGGTCGGGCTTGATCTCGTTGATCTCGTAAGTTCTCTTATCAGTGGGGAAGAAGGGGATGGAAGCAACGTACATGCCTTCCTGTACCTGAGTCTGGCAAGCGAGGCAGGTCTTGAGTTCATTCTGACCCTTGATTCTGTAAATAGTTGCACAAGCACCGCAGAAACCGTGGCGGCAGCCGCAACCTCTCTTGAGGGTGTAGCCTGCATATTCCATTGCCGTCATAATTGTAAGGTCTCCGGGAACGCTGTATTTCTTACCGAAGAAATACACATTAACCATATTTTCCATAATTGGTTTTATTCCTTTCAATAATTCAGTATGTGAGTGTTAATTAAAATTCGGGAGGAAGCTCGTCGACCTCGTCGAAGCGGAATACGGGTCCGTCCTTGCAGACGTACTTGGAGCCGATGTTGCATCTTCCGCACTTGCCGACGCCGCACTTCATACGAAGCTCGAGGGTGGTGTAGATCTGTGTCTTGGAAACGCCCATATCGCCGAGTGCGCCAAGAACGAACTTGATCATGATGGGAGGTCCGCAGATAAGGGAGATGGTGTTGATACCAAACTCAACCTGTCCTGCCTCGCCGAGCTCCTTAACGAAGGTGGGAACGAAGCCAACGTGGCCTTCCCAGCCCTCCTGCTCACGGTCGATGGTGAGGTGCACGTTGATACCGGGAGTGTTCATCCATACCTCACGGATCTCCTTGAGCTGAACAAGGTCGTCAGCCGAACGGGATCCATAGATGATGTCAACCTTACCGTAATCGGCTCTGTTGTCGATAACGTAGTTGATTACCGAACGGAGAGGAGCAAGTCCGATACCGCCGGCGATGAAAACGAGGTCCTTGCCCTTGAGAACGGTATCAACGGGGAAGTTGTTGCCGTAGGGGCCTCTGACTGTGATCTCGGAACCGACCTCAAGGCTGTGGAGCATCTCTGTGAGCATTCCGCATCTCTTGATACTGAATTCCTGATATTCTTTGTTTGTGGGGGAGGATGTGATCGAGAACATACCCTCGCTTACGCCGGGAACGCAAAGCATTGCGCACTGGCCGGGCATATGCTCGAAGAGCTTGCCGCCCTCGGGAGCATTAACGCGGAAGGTCTTGACGTCGGGGGTCTCCTCACGGATATCGGTGATGATACCGATCTGGGGGATCAGAACGTCGTGCTTAAAGCCGGGGAAGCATGTGCATTCATGCTCGCCGTGATTGTGTTCGTGGTTGCTCATTATCACTTATCTCCCTTCTCGCTGAATGCTTTGATGACCTTGACGATATTGAGAGAAGCGGGGCACTTGTCCACGCAACGTCCGCATCCTACGCAAGAATACATACCGTCGTTGTTTGCAGGGAAGTAGACGAGCTTGTGCATAAATCTCTGTCTGAATCTCTGCATCTGGCTGTTACGGTTGTTACCGTGAGCCATCATTGTGAAATCGGAGTACATGCAGGAGTCCCAGCAGCGGTATCTCTGCACACCGTTTCCGGTGTTGTAGTCCTTAATATCGTAGCACTGGCAGGTGGGGCACACGAAAGTGCAGGTGCCGCACGCAAGACAGGGCTTGTAAAGCTCGTTCCAAAGAGCATCGTTGAACTTCTCGGTGAGAACGTTACCGTTCCAGCCCTCGAGAGAGAGACCCGAGTAAGGAAGCTTTTCAACGATCTCCTTAACTGCGCTGCGCTCTGCCTCAACCTTTGCTTCATCAGCATCGGTAAGAAGAGCCTTAACGCTCTCGGTAAGGGCTGCGCCCTTTTCGGTGAGAGCCTTCCAGTAGAGCTCACCCTCGATCATCCAAGTTGCAACGTCTGCTGCGGGCTCGGTGCAGTCAACACCGAAGACCTTACAGAAGCAGCTCTCCTCGGGCTCGTGACAAGCAAGACCGACGATGATGCCGTTTGCACGGCGTGCTGCATAGAAGGAGTCAACGGGATCGGAAAGGAATACGCGGTCAAGAACCTCGATGCCCTTGATGTCGCAAGCCTTCATGCCGAAAACAACGAAGGGAGCGTCAACGAGCTTTTCGGGAGTGATCTTGAGCTTATTCTCTTCCTTATTACAAGTATAGAGGTTCTCGCTCTGGGGGAAGAATACGTCCTTGGGGGACTTTACGGTCTTGAGGGTGTCAAGATCGACGTTAGCCTCTGCGGTGTAAGCCGCGAAGTTGGTCTGACCTGCTACCTCTACGGGGAGGTAGAGCTCTTTTGTTTCATTTATAAGGGCGAATAAGGACGCCAGATTTTCTTTAGCTATCTTATACATCTCTATACTCACCTTTCGTTAACGATGGAGGGCTCTGCGTCCTCGGTGTCGAAGTTTACGAGGGGTGCGCGGCTTCCTGCCTCTGCACCTGCTACGTACTCGCCGTAGATCTCGTTGATATCCTTGATGAACTTTCTGTTGAAGAGGTGGAGCGGGATGCCCTGAGGACATACTCTGCTGCACTCGCCGCAGTCGGTGCATCTGCCCGCAACGTGGAACGCGCGGATGATGTGGAACATCTTTTCCTCGAAGGAGTCAACGTTTGCCTTCTGAGCGGAGTCGAACTTTGTGCTGTCGAATACGCACTTGCGGCAGGAGCATGCGGGGCATACGTTTCTGCACGCGTTGCAGCGAATGCACTTGGAGAGCTCAGCCTTGAAGAACTCGAACTTCTCAGCGGGGCTCATAGCCTCGATCTTTGCTACCTCTGCGAATCTTTCCTTATCGCAGGTGTCGCGGGACTCGCCAATGATCTCATCATAGATCTTGTGCTCCTTGCCCTTGCAGACGTGGCATCTTTCGAGCATTCCGTCAGCATAAGAGCAGGATTTCTTACCATATATAGTATCGATCTCGAGAGTGTCGCAAGCGTCGGTCATTTCGGCGCCGCTGATAGCGGTGATACCCTTGATGCCGGTCTTCTTGATTCTTTCGATATCAAGCTTACCCTTACAGCCAACGCCGATGATATATGCCTTGTCGCGGTCAACGCGGTGCTCGGTGATGAGCTGGTTGAAGCTGTAGCTGTCGCAGGGCTTGAGGCAAACGAGAGTCTTGCCCTCGAGCTTGGATGCCTCGATCATATACTTGGAAAGGTTTGCGCCGCAGAATCCGTTGTAAACGAACTTATCAAGGCTTTCTACGGTCTCAAAATATGCGGGCTCGGGATTGTAGGGCATATCGCCGATCTTCCAGCCCAGAACTCTTGCTACTGTACCGTTTGCAAGGAGTTCCTTTGCACGAGTAATCAGTTCTTGCATCTCAGATCCCCCAATCTGACGTTCTCGCCGAGACCCTTGATCTTGGCTACGAAGTCATTCATTGTATCAGAGAACTTAACACCCTCTGCTGCGGATACCCACTCAACGCGGGTACGTCCCTTCTCAACGCCGATGTAATCGAGCATCGAGAACAGAAGTGTCATTCTTCTTCTTGCATAGTAGTTACCT
>JAGBRZ010000048.1 GCA_017632155.1 Clostridia bacterium | reverse complement strand
GAAGCGCGGGAATTTTGGGATTGCCAATTAACGCTGAAGGAGCTCTCGAGATTGCATCGCGTTCAAGAGGTACACCACGAATTGCGAACAGACTGCTTAAACGCGTAAGAGACTTTGCCCAAGTCAAAGGTAAGGACACCATTGATGCCGACATCGCTTCTTTTGCACTTGGCAGACTTGAGATAGATAATCTCGGACTTGATAACACAGACAGAAGAATGCTTGAGGCTATTATATCTTTCTACAACGGCGGTCCTGTGGGTCTAGAAACTCTGGCAGCAACCGTTGGCGAGGAAGCTGTCACACTCGAGGATGTTTATGAGCCTTATCTAATTCAGATTGGTTTCCTTTCAAGAACCCCCAGAGGCCGTTGTGCGACCCTGAGAGCCTATGAGCACCTCGGGATGCGTCCTCCTCTTTCAAACGCTCAGACAATCCTCGATCAAATGAAGATTGATGATGATTGCACGGATAACTAATTACGGAGTTTAATATGTCAAATAATAACAAATCAAGAATCCCGCCACATTTACCGATTTACATAATCTCATTACTTCTTATAGTACTAACATCTTGTATTCTTTCACCTATATACATGCAGGTTGGCAATGATATTGTGTTTATGTATACGGTTTTACCGATTATTTTGAATTATGCAATACTGCTGTTTGAAACAATGTATCTCGCTTCGATATTCGCGGGCGTTGCTTATTCAGCATACGCAATAAACAAAGGTACCGAGAAAAAGATTCCTAACATCATTTATCCACTATCTCTCGTTTTTATAAAGCACGTGTTGAATCTTTTGGTGTCTTCAATAATCGATAGCTACATAGACGTAATGTTCGACCTTCCGGTGACAATTATGCTTATGTTTGTTGATGCTCTGATAATTGCAGTAGTTTGCATAATCGCAAATCGAAAATCAAAATTGCATTTTGCGAGAGTAAAGAAAATTATGAAAGCCGCTAAATATCTTGATACCGCCGATTATGACGATTCTCTTGATATCTTCCCTTTCAGAGGTTTCTTTAATCTCAAAAATCCGATAGTCATCTCGATCATTTCCGGTGCAATAATAACCACTGTCTCAATGATTCTTCAACGACTGTATGCCGACATCTTCGTTCTCGGAGCGCCTGGCACCTTCTTTGAAGTTGCCGAAATGTTCATAGCATATATTATGGACATTTTACTCGGCTTGGCGGGATACGCTACTTCATATTTTGCTGCAACTTATATCTTCCTTCGCGAAGATAACAACCAATAAAAATAAATTTACTTAATTAATATAAAGGTAGGTACTTATTATGAATTCTTCTTGGCTTAATCTCGAAGGAAAAACAGTTATCGTTACCGGCGGTGCTTCCGGAATCGGATATGCAACAGTTAGTGAGTTTCTCGCTGACGGTGCCAATGTTGTCGTCGCAGACATGAATCCTAATGCTCCAGAGTTTGAAAAGTCCGCGGGTGACTATATTTACATTCCTTGCGACGTTACAAAGAAGTCCGACATCGATAACGTTGTAGCAAAAGCAATCGAAAAGTATGGCAGAATTGATATCCTAGTCAATAATGCGGGCATCAACATTCCCAGACTTCTTGTTGATCCCGGCCAACAGTATGAGCTCGACGAAGCTGTATGGGACAAGGTTATGAACGTAAATGTTAAGGGCCTTTTCCTTATGACTCAAGCTGCAGCAAGAGTTATGGTAGCGCAGGGCACCGGCGTTGTCATCAATGTATCATCCGAGTGCGGACTTGAGGGATCTGAAGGTCAGAGCGTTTACGCTGCTTCCAAGAATGCAGTTAACTCTCTTACCCGTTCTTGGGCAAAAGAGCTCGGCAGACTCGGCGTTAAGGTAGTCGGTATTGCCCCCGGTATTCTTGAAGCAACCGGTCTCCGCACCATTTCCTACGAGACTGCGCTTGCTTACACCCGTGGAATCACCGTAGATCAGCTCCGCGCCGGTTACTCCAAGACCAGCACTACTCCTCTCGGACGTTCCGGAAAGCTTTCTGAAGTTGCGTCTTCTATCGCATTCCTTGCTTCGGAACGTTCTGCATATATTCACGGAACAACAATCAATATTGCGGGTGGAAAAACTCGCGGTTAATTTGATAAAAATAACAGCAAAGATGTAATTGCATTTTGCTGTTATTTTTATCTTTTTCTATAATATTCAAAAAATCGGCATTTTTATACTTGACCAAAATCGAAATATGTTGTATAATATAATAGAATAAAAATTCTCTCTGCATGGAGTTATATATGAAAAATATTGATTTTAAAAAAATACTATTATTCGCACTCGGTTTGGTTCTCTTATTTATACCGACTTATATTGCAATAGCAAGTTTCAATAGTCAGAAACCTTCCGAAAACCTGCCTACTGTTTCTACACTCACAATCAGCGATCCCGAAGGAAGAACATCTACTGTAACATCGGATAACGATCCCGGTGGCGTGTTTGAAATGTTCAACTCGATTAACACTAGTGGAACGCCTGTTTCTTCTCTTCCTGATTCTTTGGCAGGCAACGGATTCCTTCTGGTTACATTTTCAACACCAGATACAGATAAGTCTTATAAGTACTATTTTACTACAAACTCTTCCGAATGCTACTATGCAGATCCAATAGGAAAGATTTACAAAATAGCCATCAACAAGGCTAAAGAGTTTTTGGGATCATCTTATTCAGTCTATCTTTATAAAACCGCCACGCCTCCCGTACTTACAGCTTCGGGGACAAATGTAATATCAGCAACTGCGATGGAATGGTATTACCTTGTTTCCGGTGGCACATATCAGCAATATGATTATCAGCCGACAACAAATGATTGTTTAACTTATGACGTTGGTAATAATTTTACTTTCAATTTCAACATTGCACCCTCCGATTCAAACCTTAAGGTGTTCAATTCCGATGAACTTCTTTATGATGGTGGCATAAACGATCTCCATGATCTAAAACTGAGTCGAAATTCAACACTTAGATTCTTAATTACAGCAAGTTGGGCTCAAGCAGGAGAATCCGAATATTACGGTAATGCATCATATGAATTTAATGCATTGGTCCTCGCGCCTGCTGAGTTCAAGATCGGCGAATCTGCGATCGAGCACGGTGACATCCTTGCTATCTCCGGAGTCAACGTTACAAATCCGGCTGATATCAAGGTTACGTTTGAACCTGCTCTTGAAAATGGATTTGTGCCCCAATTTTTTGTTGACGGAGAGTATGTACATGCTTTAATCCCTTTTAGCTACGATGTGCCTAATGGTGAATATAAAATAACAGTTACCTATGGTATTACAACGCAAACATTAGATTTAACCGTTGGCGAATCGAGGTATGGTTTCAATAAAGCTCCAACAAAATACAGTGCAAGTGAAGCTGTAATCTCTACTTTCTACGCAGAAGATGACATCACAGCATATAATTCTATCAGGAACGATATATGCAAAACCACAGAGGAACTTAAGTATTTTTCAGGCGCATTTATCAATTACGAAAATGCTGGTACATTAACCTCGAAAAAAGCCACTATCAAACTTGGGTTTACAAGAGAGAATATTCTCAAAGATAACAGAACCTTTAAACATACCGGTATAGATTTCGAAGTTAGTGCCGGTGTTGAGGTTCCTGCCATGTCTAGCGGAAAGGTTGCTTATGCCGGATTCTGCGATGTCCTGGGTAATTTCGTTGTTATTGATCACGGATACGGTCTTAAGACATGGTATGCACATCTTAGTGAAATTTCTGTTTCCGTTGGTGATATTATCAGAACTTCGCAAATAATCGGCAAAACCGGAAATACAGGCTTTATTGTTGAAAATAGACTGCACGTAGAATTCACGCTCGGTAACATTTCTGTTGCTCCATTCTCAATCTGGGATGAAGGAATCGTCTTCCCTTCTTTCAATTGATGCGCAGAATCAATTGTGAACTGTTTGTGAATTATCATCAAACTTATTGACAAATCATTGGATTTGTGATATTATAATTATATGTTTTTAATAAAAGGCATTGATAGGGATTGCGTGATATAAGGTTGTTACAGAGAGCCGTCGCTTCGGTGAAAGACGGTACAAACTGCATCACGTTCGTCACCCTGGAGCCGGGGAAAAGAAAGTTAATTTTTAACCGTAGAATTCCTCCGTATGGCTGCGTTAAAGCTAATTAAGCGGCGCACACGCGCAAATTGAGTGGTACCGCGGGTATTGAATTTTTGTTCAGCTCGTCTCAAGAAGTTTTTCTTGGGACGAGCTTGCTTTTTAGGAGGTATAATGAATAATATTTTTGAAATCGACAAGCAAATTAAAGCAATGGCTGGCAGAATTGCTGCTTTGCGCGAAATAGAAGGATATACTCCAGAATATATGGCTGAGAAAACCGGCATTTCAGTTGATGAATATCTTGACTGTGAGGCCGGACGCGCCGATCTTACTTTTGCGTTTCTTTTCAGATGTGCATCTGCCCTGGGGATTGACGTAACCGAAATCATTGAAGGTACGGCGCCCAGACTAAAATCTTACACCTTAACACGAAAAGGCCGTGGTCAGCGTATTGAGCAAGCACACGGAATGACTTATTATAATATCGCACATTCCTTTGCTAACAGAACATCTAACCCTCTTTACGTTCACTGTGAGTATTCGGAAAAAGCTGAATCTTCTCCCATTGCCGTGACAACTCACGCAGGCCAGGAATGTGACATTGTAATTAAGGGTAGACTGAAAGTTCAGGTAGGCGAACACACTGAGATTCTTGAGGAAGGCGACAGTATTTACTACGACAGCTCAACCCCTCACGGTATGATAGCTGTAGGTGGCGAGGATTGCTACTTCTATGCAATCGTTCTTCTGCCCGATGAGAATCAGGACGAAAACAAAATTGTCACTCTTGAAGCTACTCCTGCCAAGAAGCGCGATACCGAAACACGTGTTTACAGCAAATTCATTACTACCGAAGAAGACGAAAACGGCGCCCCGATTTCTATTAACTATAAGGGCGAAAATAGCTTTAACTTCGCTTATGATGTTGTTGATACGCTCGGCAGAACAAAACCCGATAAACTTGCAATTATGCATGTTGCAGATGACGGTACAGAATCCAGAATCACTTTCTCGCAAGTAAAACGAGCTTCTGCTCAATGTGCTAACTACTTTAAATCGCTCGGAATCAAGCGTGGCGATAAAGTTATGCTTGTCTTGAAGCGAAGATACCAATTCTGGTATGCTATGATTGGTCTGCACAAACTCGGTGCTATTGCCATCCCCGCGACAAATCAGCTTAAGGAACATGATTATGAATACCGATTCAATACTGCCGGCGTAAAGGCAATTATCTGTGTTGACGACGATTATGTCATCGAACAGACCGAGGCTGCACTCGCAAAATGTCCCGATGTTAGCATAAAGCTACTTGTCGGCAGTGAACGTGAAGGATGGAGAAACTTTAACGAGGAATATACTCTGTTCAGCAGTCATTTTGACAGAACAGACGATTCGCCTTGCGGTGACGATCCTATGTTGATGTACTTTACATCCGGCACCTCGGGATACCCCAAAATTGCACTCCACAACTACAAATATCCTCTTGGTCATTTCCATACGGCTAAGTATTGGCATTGCGTAAACCCCGACGGGCTACACCTTACCATATCCGACACAGGTTGGGCAAAGGCAATGTGGGGTAAGCTTTACGGAGCGTGGCTCTGTGAGGCAGCAATATTCGTTTATGACTTTGACAGATTTGACGCATCGAAGATACTGCCTCTCTTTAGAAAGTACAATATCACAACATTCTGCGCACCTCCTACTATGTACAGAATGATCATCAAGGAAGATCTTTCAAAATACGATCTCAGCTCAATCGAGCATGCAACTATTGCAGGCGAAGCTCTCAATCCCGAAGTATTTCGTCAGTTTGAAAAGCAAACCGGGCTTAAGATCATGGAAGGTTTCGGACAGAGTGAAACCACATTGGTTATAGGCAATCTTATCGGTAAGTCCCACAAGATCGGTTCAATGGGCAAACCCGTGCCGATTTACAACGTTGACCTTGTTGATCCCGACGGCAACAGCGTTGGTATCGGTGACCCTGGTGAGATCGTTATACATACAGAAAACGGCGCACCTTGCGGTCTGTTCTGTGAATACTACAATGCACCCGAGAAAACCGCTGAGGTTTGGCATGACGGTGTATATCACACCGGCGATCTTGCTTGGCGAGATGAGGACGGATTCTTCTGGTATGTCGGAAGAGCCGACGATGTTATCAAATCATCCGGATACCGAATTGGTCCGTTTGAGATCGAAAGCGTTATTATGGAGCTTCCTTACGTTCTTGAATGCGGTGTATCTGCTGCACCTGATGAAATCAGAGGCCAAATAGTTAAAGCAAGTATTGTTCTTACAAAAGGCACAGAACCTACAGACGAACTTAAGAAAGACATACAGAATTACGTCAAGAAGCGTACCGCGCCTTATAAGTATCCCAGACTTGTCGAATTTAAATCCGAACTTCCCAAGACAACGAGCGGAAAAATCATCCGCAGCAAACTTTAACCATGGACACCAAACGATTAGCCCTATTTGCAGGTCATTACGGTAGCGGAAAGACCAACGTTGCTCTTAATTTTGCTTACCGACTAA
This sequence comes from Clostridia bacterium, assembly GCA_017632155.1. Next base: position 57,028 of record JAGBRZ010000048.1, on the reverse strand, counting down.
AAGCCCAAGGTCGCGATACCGTAATTGCTGATATTGACACTGTCAACCCTTATTTTAGAACAAAAGACAGTGCCAAAGAACTTGAGTCTGCCGGCATAGAACTGATAGCTCCTGAATTTGCAGGTACAAACGTAGACCTCCCCGCGCTGCCTGCCGCGATGTACGATATTATTTTTGAATCAAAAAAATATGCTGTAATCGACATAGGCGGTGATGATCGAGGAGCCTTTGCTCTTGGACGATATACGCCGGAAATTCTAAGGGAAAACAATTATAGTATGCTGATGGTCATAAATATGTATCGACCGTTAACGTCCACCCCTTCCGACACGGTAGCGATATTAAGAGAGATCGAAGCAGCCTCTGGTATTCCCTTCACCGGGCTTGTTAACAACTCCAATTTGGGTATAGCAACCACTCCCGAAACTGTTGAAGCATCTTTATGCTACGCTCAAGAGGTTTCGCGATTATCCGGATTACCGGTTGTTGCAACAAGTTGCCCCGATACTGCTGAATTCGTGAACATAACTACTTTCGGCGAAGAAAACGGTGAATTAATTAAACTTAAACTCCAAAATAAAATAGTATAAGGAGAAAACAAATGGCTAAATTAACATTTAATATTGAAAAATGCAAGGGATGTGGACTTTGTGTATCTGCGTGCCCCAAGCACCTTTTGATAGTTTCCAAATCAAAAATCAATCAAAAGGGACATTACGTTGCAGAAATTACCGACATGGAATCATGCATCGGTTGCGCTTTCTGTGCAACTATGTGCCCTGACTGTATAATCAAGGTAGAAAAATAAGGAGGAAGTAATTATGGCTGATAAAGTTTTAATGAAAGGCAATGAAGCCATTGCTGAAGCGGCAATAATGGCAGGTTGCAGACACTATTTTGGATACCCGATCACACCTCAGACAGAAATTGCTGCATATATGGCAAAAAGAATGCCCAAGATTGGCGGTACCTTCCTTCAGGCCGAAAGCGAAGTTGCTGCTATAAATATGGTAATCGGCGTTGCTGCAGCAGGAAAAAGGGTAATGACATCAAGTTCCAGTCCCGGAATCTCGCTCAAAGCAGAGGGAATCTCATATCTTGCAGGTTGCGACCTTCCCGCACTGATTATAAACGTCCAGCGCGGTGGCCCCGGTCTTGGAGGTATTCAGCCTTCCCAGTCCGACTATTTTCAGGCTACTAAGGGCGGCGGTCACGGTGACTACAGAAACATCGTTCTCGCCCCTGCATCGGTTCAGGAAATGGCAACACTTACCGTTAAAGGATTTGATCTCGCAGATAAATATCGAATGGTAGCGATGATCCTCGCGGACGGTACAATGGGTCAAATGATGGAACCCGTTTCGCTTGATGTATCTGAACAGGTAGCATATGAAAAGCCCTGGGCTGTTACAGGCACAAAGCTTGAGCGCAAGCACAATATTGTCAACTCGCTTTCTCTCGTTCCCGAAGAACTGGAAAGATTCAATATTGAAAGATACAACAAGTATAAGACCGTTGAAGAAAACGAGGTACTTGTTGAAGAATATATGACAGAAGACGCTGATATCGTTCTTGTTGCATACGGTATTGCTGCAAGAGTATCTAAAAATGCGATAGCAGCCGCTCGTGCCGAAGGCATTAAGGTAGGACTTGTTCGCCCCATCACCCTTTGGCCCTTCCCCAAGGCAACTCTTGAAAAGCTTTCTCATACAGCGAAAGCTTTCATCTCCGTTGAAATGTCCATGGGACAGATGATCGAGGATGTTGAGCTCGCTACACGTTGCCGCAAGCCTGTTCTGCTTTGCAATCGCTCCGGCGGTATGATCCCCACACCCGAAGCAGTTCTGGCAAAAATCAAAGAAGCAGGAGGAATTGAATAATGGTAGTTTTTGAAAAGCCCCATGCCCTGACAGATGCGCCTCTGCATTACTGTCCCGGCTGTACACACGGCATAATCCATCGCCTTGTTGCAGAAGCAATAGATGAATTCGGAATCGAAGGAAAGACTATTGGCATAGCCCCCGTTGGATGTTCTGTAATGGCGTATAACTACTTTGCTTGCGATATGGTTCAGGCTGCTCACGGACGTGCACCTGCTGTTGCCACCGGCGTTAAGAGAGCAAATCCCGATAACATAGTATTTACATATCAGGGTGATGGCGACCTCGCTTCGATCGGTATGGCTGAGACTGTTCACGCCGCAACAAGAGGCGAAAATATCACGATCATATTCGTAAACAATGCAATCTACGGTATGACTGGTGGACAGATGGCTCCCACTTCTCTCCCCGGTCAGGTTACGCAGACCTCTCCTTACGGACGCGACACATCGACTGCCGGATATCCCATCCGTGTGTGCGAGATGCTTGCGCAGCTTGACGGCGCAGCATATCTCGAAAGAGTTGCAGTTAACAATGTTAAAAATGTTCGCAAGGCCAAGGCTGCAATCAAAAAGGCGTTTGAAAATCAGATAAACGGTGTAGGCTTCTCCCTTATCGAAGTTGTATCAACTTGTCCCACTAACTGGGGACTTACACCCGAAGCTGCACTTCAGTTTGTTGAAGAGAAAATGATTCCTTATTACCCGCTCGGCGTATACAAGGACAAAACAAAGGAGGCGTGATCTATGAAAACCAATCAGATTTTGATAGCCGGTTTCGGTGGTCAAGGCGTCCTCTTCACGGGAAAAATGCTTGCATACAAAGGAATGTATGAAGGCAAAGAAGTCAGCTGGCTTCCTTCATACGGCCCTGAAATGCGTGGTGGTACTGCGAACTGCAGCGTAATTCTCAGCGATACTCCCGTAGGTTCGCCTATTGTTTCCAATCCCGACATCCTCCTTGTAATGAATCTCCCCTCGCTCGATAAGTATGAAAATTCTGTTTCCGCAGGCGGAAAGATCTTTGTCGACTCTACCTTTATTGACCGCCAAGTTGAAAGGACCGACGTTGACGTTTACTATATTCCTGCCACCAAAATTGCATCTGATGCGGGAGTTCCGACCCTTGCCAATATGGTACTTCTCGGCAAGGTAATTAAAGAAACAGGTGTTATTAGTCTTGATGGAATGAGAGCTATGTTTGAAAAGATAGTGTCTGCAAAGCGCCGCGACCTTATCGATACCAATCTTTCAACCATTGACCTTGGTTATAACTTCCAGTAATTAGCAGAAAGGAATTTTATAATGGATATTAGAATAGAAAAGATTGCCACTCCCAAGCAGAAACCCGATGAATCATCGCTTGGTTTTGGACAGTATTTTACAGATCATATGTTCATAATGGATTACACCCGAGAAAAGGGTTGGCATGATGCAAGAATTGTTCCTTTCGGAAACCTCTCTCTGCATCCTGCTTGCACAGTATTCCATTACGGAGCAGAAATTTTTGAGGGTATGAAAGCATACAGAACCGCTGACGGGTCTATTCAGCTATTCCGCCCAGAGCAGAACTTTACAAGACTTAACTCTTCCGCCGAGAGAATGAGACTTCCTCTTGTTGACGAAGATTTCGCACTCAAGGCGCTCACAGAACTTATCAAAATTGACGCAGATTGGGTTCCCCATGCTCCCGGAACTTCCCTTTATATTCGCCCCTTCCTCTTTGGTGCAGATCCCAAACTCGGCGTACATTCGATTGACCGTTCCGTGTTTATCATAATTCTCTCGCCTGTAGGTTCCTACTACAAAGAAGGTATCAACCCTGTAAAAATTATGATAGAGACAGAAGACGTAAGAGCAGTAAGAGGCGGCACCGGATATACAAAGTGCGGTGGTAACTACGGCGCATCTAACAGAGCCGGTGAAAAGGCTGAGCAGGCAGGTTACTCTCAGGTTCTTTGGCTTGATGGCGTTGAGCGCAAATATATTGAGGAAGTCGGTGCGATGAACGTAATGTTTAAGATCGACGGCGAAATCGTTACACCTGCGCTTACCGGTTCTATCCTTCCCGGCATTACGAGAAAGTCCATTCTCCAAATTCTCCGCGACGAGGGCGCGAAGGTTTCCGAGAGACTTCTCTCCATCGACGAGCTTATTGATGCACTTGAAAACGGCAAGCTTGAAGAAGGTTGGGGATGCGGTACTGCAGCTGTTGTTTCTCCTATCGGACAGCTCTTCTACAACGGAAAGACGTACACTATTAACAACGGTAAGATCGGCGAAACTACACAGCATCTTTACGATACCCTCACCGGTATTCAATGGGGTCGCATTGCGGATACCAGAGGATGGGTATATCCTATCAAATAATTAATGCATAAATGTTCAGGCTGTCACATTCGTGACAGCCTTTGCTATTGCAATTTTGCAATATATGTGGTATAATAATTACATTACGTTATTGGAGCTAAAAATGAACATTCGAAAAGCTAATTATAAAGATTTAGAAGAAATTCGCTTAATATATCAAAGCGCAAGAAAGTTTATGAGCGACAATGGAAACCCGAATCAATGGGGTAATAATAATCCACCACTGTCGAGAACCGAAGAAGACCTCCGAGAAAACAACCTGTATGTTGTTGAGGATGATAAAGATATATTGGCTGTATTCTTTTATAAATACGGTGATGACCCAACGTATAAAATTATTTATCAAGGTAGCTGGCTGAACAATTCTCCTTATGGTGTCATACACAGAATAGCTGTTTCTGACAAAGCTCGCGGTAAAGGCATCGCAGGAATATGCTTTGATTTTGCTTACAGTCAATGTAAAAACTTGAAAATTGATACGCATAAAGATAATATCCCCATGCAACGAGCTCTCGCAAAACACGGATTCAAGCAATGCGGAATCATTCATCTCGTCAATGGAGATGAAAGAATCGCTTTTCAAAAAACGGAGGACAATAATGAGTAAAAATAGACCCAATGTAGTATTTATACTTACAGACGACCAAAGATTCGATACAATACATGCTCTCGGAAATAATGAGATAAACACACCAAATCTCGATCGACTTGTAAACAGAGGCGCAGCTTTTACTCACGCATATATCCCCGGTGGAACAGCTTCTGCGGTATGTATGCCCAGCAGAGCTATGATAAACTCTTCTCATACGTTGTTTAATCTCATTCAAAACGGAAAGGAGATTCCAGAGTGTGATACCACTATGTGTCAGTCATTCCGAAACGCAGGATATAGCTGCCACGGTATCGGCAAATGGCACAACGGAACAGAAAGCTATACAAGATCCTTCTCAAGCGGGGCAGACATATTCTTCGGCGGAATGTGGGATCATTGGAACGTCCCCGTTTGTGATTACAGAGCGGATGGCAACTATGACTGTGAAATTCCCTTTGTTCCGAATTTTTCAGGCAATCAGATTCCCGTTCATGTACTCGCTGACAAAATACATGCCGGAGTACATTCCACTGAACTCTTCTCTGCCGATGCTATCAATTTTATAAATGATTATAACGAGAATAATCCTTTCTTCCTCTATCTCTCATATCTCGCACCGCACGATCCTCGCACAATGCCCGAGAAGTACCGCACAATGTACAAAGCGGAGGACATTACTCTTCCCCAAAACTTTATGGAAATGCCCGCATTCAGCTTTGGCTGGGCTGATAGAGGGCGCGACGAGGCAGTTGCCTCGTTCCCAAGAGATCCAAATGAGATCAAGCAGCACATTGCAGATTACTACGCCATGATCAGTCATATCGACGATAATGTTGGCAAAATTATTGATGCACTTGAGAGCAAAAACATTCTCGAAGATACTATTATCGTTTTCTGTGGAGATAACGGTCTCGCCATCGGACAGCACGGACTTATGGGTAAGCAGAACGTTTATGAGCACAGCGTTCATATTCCTCTTCTTATCAGCGGACCCGGCATTCCAGCCGGAGTTAAGATCGACAAGTACGTTTACCTTCTTGATGTTTATCCGACCCTATGCGACATCTGTGGCGTTGAAATTCCTGCTTCTGTTGAGGGGAAGAGTTTTGCGAGGATGTTCTCAAATACAGAGTTTGAATCCCGCAGCGACCTTTATTTCGCCTTTCAGGCACGCATAAGGGGTATAACAGACGGGAAGTACAAGCTTATCGAATATCGCACCGACAGATTAAAGTTGACTCAACTTTTCGACCTTGAAAAAGATCCTTACGAAAGATACAATTTCTATGATTTCAACGGTTATGACGAAATCGTCGAACGCTTGAGAAATCGTATGAAGGAATATCGTATCGAGTGGAACGAGGACTCACACATTTACGGCAGACAGTTCTGGGAACAGTATGAAAAGTACGAGGCAGCTGAAGTTCACGGTGTTGATAAACCCAAAGGCGTTTCGATGATTAACCAGACCAAAGAATGGTCAAAATCCAAATAATATATAATGAAACCGCGACCGAATTTCGGCCGCGGTTTACTTTTATATTATGCTTTCTGTTCCTGGAGAGACTTTTCATACTGAAGCATGTAAAGCTTGTGGTAACGTCCTCTCTGCTGAAGCAGTTCATTATGGGTTCCCTGCTCCATGATCTTGCCGTGAGAAAGCAGAATAATGTTGTCTGCATGCTGAATTGTTGAGAGTCGGTGTGCTACAACAAGCATAGTACCGATCTTCATCATTCTTGTGAGAGAATCCTGAATAAGAATTTCAGTTTCTGTGTCAATATTTGCAGTCGCTTCATCAAGAATCATTACAGAGGGCTTATGGAGTATAGTTCGCGCAAATGACAAAAGCTGACGCTGTCCTGCCGAGAAGTTATTGCCTCTTTCGCGAACCTCTTCATCAAGTCCGTTTTCAAGCTTGTTGATAAACGTATCAGCGTTAACGTATTTGCATGCATCGATGATCTGCTGCTCTTCAACATTATCCATTCTCAACACAATGTTGCTTCTGATCGTTCCCGAGAAAAGAAATACATCCTGAAGCATCTGCCCGAAATGACGGCGAAGTGATGATATCTTGATCTTCTTGATATTAATACCGTCAATTAGGATCTCACCTTTTTGAATATCATAATTACGACAAATCAGCGAAAGAATAGTTGTTTTTCCGGAACCGGTAGAACCAACGAATGCCACCGTCTGTCCGGCTTCAACTTTGAAACTAACACCTTGAAGAACCCACTCATCGGGTTTGTATGCGAACCATACATCTTTAAATTCGATTTCTCCGCGGACAGTTTCAAGCTCAATAGCATCGGGTTCATCAACTACAATCGGTTCCATATCAAGAATCGAGAATATCTTCTCTGCAGATGCAAATGCAGATTGCAAAGCATTGAACTGTTCAGCAAGGCTCTGAATAGGGTTGAAAAACTTGGATATATACATATAGAATGTTACAAGTGTATCAACAGCTATGACCTGCCCGAGGAATGTAGTTCCCTGAATATATCCCTTGCCGCCGAGATAGAAAAGGCAAAGCACCGAGGATATATAAAGAACGTATACCATCGGTCTGAAGATACCAAAGACAAACATCTGCTTGGATTTTGCATTGCCCAGTTTCTTACTTCGTGTGACAAAATCCTTCATCTTTCGCTCTTCGCGATTGAAGATCTGAGTAATCTTCATACCCGAAAGATTCTCCGAAAGGTATGTGTTAATATCTGTGGTTCCGTCCTTCACTTCTCTGTATGCTTTTCTTGAAAATTTACGGAATATAACCGTAAAAAGAACAACAAAAGGAACAAAGCAAAGCACCATAAGAGTAAGCTGGATGTTGATACACAGCATTGCTACAAAAATGCCTATAACAACAAATGCGTTCTTAATGAGATTAACCAAGATGTTGGTAAACATCATCGAGATTGCATTTGTATCATTGGTTACTCTGGTTACAAGCTTACCAACGGGGATATGGTGCAGCTGCTCGTGCGAAAGGGATTCAATATGAGTAAACACCTTTTGACGCAGAGCGGAAAGGATCTTTTGTCCGATCTTTTGCAGTATGATCGCCTGAAAATACGTGCATAGAACAGACACAATCAGAATTCCAACATATGCAGCGACATGTATATATAAGTCACTGAGTTCAAAATCATCAGCAACCATGCCTGTGATCTTACCAACGATAATCGGAGAAACAATATCATACGCTATCGTCAGTGCCATTATAAACAGTACGATAAGGAAAGAACCGATATGAGGTTTTGCAAAAACCAAGAGTCTTTTGACAATATCTCCGTCCTTCATATTTCTGTCGAAGCCTATTGCTTCGTTCTTATTTTTCATCATTGCATAAGCAATAATAAACAAGACTGATATAAGCAGAATAAAACCTGCCACGACAAGGATAGGAAAATATTCGTACATTATATATCCCCTCCTTCATCTTCAAGCTTTTGAAGTTTGACCATCTTTGCGTACTCTTCGCAATTTTCACAAAGCTCCTTGTGAGTACCAACGGCGATAACCGATCCGTCTTCAACAAGTATTATCTTATCCATATTTTCAACGGTAGAAATTCGATGTGCAATTAGAATAGTAGTTTTTCCAAGACGCTCGCGTTTTAGATTTTCAAGAATTGTTTTTTCTGTCTTTGTATCGACTGCTGAAACGGAGTCATCAAGAATAAGTATCGGCGCGTCCTTTAGCAACGCTCGAGCAATGGAAATTCTCTGCTTTTGTCCGCCGGAAACAGTAACTCCTCTTTCACCCAGCATAGTATCGTATCCTTCTGTAAACTCTGAAATGTTTCCGTGAACATCAGCAAGCGCAGCCACTCTCTGTATTTCAGCCATATCCTCGTCATCGGTATAAAACGAAATATTGCTCTTAATTGTGTCGCTGAAAAGGAAATTATCCTGAGGTACATACGCAGCCGCACCTCTTACCTGCTTGATAGGAAGTGTGTTTACATCCTTACCGTCGATAAACAGCATATTATCGTCAATATTGTAAATTCTAAGAATCAAATCTACAATTGTAGTTTTACCTGAACCGGTTTTGCCGACGATTCCTACATTTTCACCCGCTTTGATCTTAAAGGATACATTCTTTAAAGCATCTCTGTCGCCATCAGGGAAAGTAAATGAAAGGTTGCGGAATTCAATATTACCCTTGATATCATCTGTTTCGCGAACACTATCTCTGTCTTTGACGTCGATAGGAGCATCAAGAAGTTCACCAATTCTCTTTAACGAAGCGCGACCTCGAGAAGTCATGTCAATGAGTTCGGAAACTGCCATTACAGGCCAAATGACCGAAGTAAAGTAACCAATAAATTCAACAAGCTGACCCGCGTCGAACTTATCAAGATAAACAAGATATCCGCCATAGCCGAGAATAACGCAAACTACGGATTCAACGAAAAGGGTAACGAATATTCTGAGAAGAACACTCGCTTTTGTATATTCAAGATTTGCTTCCTCGTTTTCAATGTTAAGTTTCTTGAAAGCAAGAAGTTCTTTTGCCTCTTTTACGTATGCTTTAATAACTGCAATACCCGAGAAGCTTTCCTGTGAAAAATCAGAAAGATTGGAGTACGCCTCTTGCCGTTTATCCCATTTCTTCATAAGAGATTTACCGATAATTGCAGAAACCGCAAGAAGGAAAATCAAAGGCAAGCAAGAAAGCAGAGTAAGACTGTTGCTCATACGCCACATTTTGATGATTGCAAGCACGCCAAGCAAAAGCGCATCGCAAAACATCATAAAGCCCCATCCAAAGCATTCCTGAACCGTATCAAGATCATTTGTATAGAGCGACATAAGGTTTCCGACTTTGTTAACTTGGTAATATTGATGAGAAAGGTCTTTTGAACGCTCAAACATTCTGTTTCTCAAATCTGTTTCAAGCTTGATAGCAGCACCAAAAAAGCAAACTCTCCACAAGAATCTTCCAACAAGCATTATGGCTATTACTAACAGCATCGGCAAGCAAATCTTGTCGAGAAGGAAAGCCATATCAAACGCATAAACCTGACCATCAACGGTGACCATTCCGGTATTAAAACCGTTAACAACCATCTGATAAAATTCAGGTATTTCCAATTGGAAATAATCAACGCCTATAAGGGCTATCGTGCCAAGCAACAACATCCAACCATATTTAAAATAGTATTTATTTATATGTTTTCCGAATATCATTTGTTTCTCCTTAATCATTGTGCTCAATGCATCTATTATACTACATTGGTTTGCAAAAGTCAACCTCAAAACAAATATTCTTCTAAACTTGTTGTTGCAAACTATATTAAAATGTGGTATACTTTTAGTTGATTATAATATGGGAGAGATATTATGAATTTTATATACATACACACGCACGATAGTGGACGAGAAATGGAGCCTTACGGCGCAGGTACACATAATCCGTCGCTTATGAAACTCGCCAAAGAAAGCATAATGTTCAGAAATGCACATTGCGTAGCGCCGACCTGCTCGCCAAGCAGAGCCGCCATGCTGACAGGTATGACAGCGCATAATTCGGGAATGTACGGACTGGCGCACAGGGGTTTCAGCCTCAACGATTATTCGCAACATTTAGCACAGTTTCTTGGAAGAAATGGCTACTATACCGCTTTGATCGGTGTTCAGCATGAAGCCAAAGATCCGAGTGTAATCGGATATATGGAAACACATGCGGATCACGTCAAAAAAGGAAAGCCTGCCATTGTTTCTGATAAGGTATCCTTGAATCTTGCGCTTGAATTTCTTGAAAGGAAACCATACGAAGACAAGCCGTTCTTTTTGTCTTTCGGATTAAGGAGCACTCACAGAAAGTTTATGGAAACCGATGATGCTCGTGACGGATTTGTCAGATTACCGTATGCTATGATGGATACACCGGAGAATCGACACGACTATTGCGAATATCTGAAAACATTGGACGTAACAGATTTCTGCGTTGGGAAATTGCTTGATAAGATAGATGAAGTAGGTTTGAGAGATGATACGGTAATTATGTTTACCACCGATCATGGAATTGCATTCCCACAAATGAAGGGTACACTTTATGATGGAGGCACGGGGGTTGCTCTTATGCTCAGGATCCCCGGCAAGAACCCTTTTGTTTCCGACGCTCTCGTATCTCACATAGACGTCTTCCCCACCGTGTGCGAGATTCTCGAGCTTGAGAAACCGGACTGGCTACAAGGAAAGTCAATGTTACCTATCATTAACAAAGAATCTGCCGAGATCAATGATTATATATTTACCGAATCCACGTATCACGCGACATACGAGCCGTCAAGAGCCGTACGAACAAAGACTATGAAGCTGATTAAATTCTTTGATGATGATACAAAAATCAGGTGGCCAAACATAGATGCTTCCGCTTGCAAAGATACATTCTACTCCTCACCATTGAGTCATATAGCAAGACCCAAAGAACTTCTGTTTGATCTCGTAGCGGATCCTTCCGAGCGAGTTAATCTTATAGGTATTCCTGAATATACTGAAGCCTATAGCAAGCTTTCGTTCCTTCTCGCAAAACATATGGAGGAAACAAATGATCCCTTACTTCACGGACCTCTTGAATTACGCGACCCTTGGACAATGAATAAAATCGACGCGATGGATCCCGATGATGAAGTATATAACTGCCGCGGTGAAGTCGTAAAGTCGGCGAAAACGAAATAGAAAAGAAAGACACCGACAATCGCCGGTGTCTTTTAATGTAATGCTTTAGAAAATCGGATAACCCGCGTTGGTGTGAGCTTCAACAAGCTCATTAACCATTGCAACGATCTCATCCGTGGAAAGGCACATGCCGGTTCTGGGATCCATCATTGCTGCCTGATAAAGAGTTTCAATCTTTCCGGTGACAGCAGCTTCGATAGTAAGAAGCTGGGGATAGATGTTGGAGGAGTTCATAGCTGCAAGCTGAGTAGGAAGCGGTCCGACATAGGTGGGAGTAATTCCACTCTTGTCAACAAAGCAAGGAACTTCAACGCAAGCCTCTGCAGGAAGGTTGGGGATGAGACCGTTGTTAATAACGTTTCCACCGATCTTGAAGGGCTTACCGGTTACGATAGCTTCCATAATTCTTGAAGCATACTCGTGAGAGCGTTTGTGCTCGGGCGTGATGCCATTCATCAGATTCTCTCTCTGCTGCGCCCACTTTACAATATGCTTTTCACATCTACGAGGATACTCGTCAAGCGGAATATTGAACTTTTCGACAAGGTCTTCGCGTCCGGGCTTTATGTAGAAACTATTATACTCTGCGTTATGCTCGCTTGACTCAGTGCAGTAGTAACCAAACTTATCGATATAATCAAAGCGAACCATATCCTTATGGGGTTCGCCTGCATTCATAGCCTTTGCGCGGCGCTTGATCTCGGGATATAGGTCGTTACCGTTTTTGTCGCGAATCTCAAGAAGCCAAGCCATGTGATTGATGCCGGCAATCTTCTCCTGGCGACCATCAAGATACTCTTCCATTCCAAGGCTGTTTAGAAGCTTTTCGGAGCATACCTGAACACTGTGGCAAAGTCCAATTGACTTGATAGGAGTAAACCTCTCCATATAACCTGCAAGGATAGCCATAGGATTAGTATAGTTAAGGAAATATGCATCAGGACATACCTTTGCCATATCTGCGGCAAAATCTTTAAGCACATGAATTGTACGCATACCTCTCATTATACCGCCGATACCGAGAGTATCACCGATAGTTTGATTGATTCCATACTTTTTAGGGATTGCAAAATCGATCTTTGTGCAAGGATCGTAAAGACCTACCTGAATTGCGTTGATGACAAAATTCGCACCCTTAAGCGCCTTTTTGCGATTCTCGACTCCAAGATACTTCTTCACCTTTGCTTTGTTTCCGTTGATAACCTTATTGAGCTGGGTGATCAGCATATATGAATCTTCAAGTCTTTCTCCGTTAAAATCGTAAAGAGCGATCTCCGCATCCTTGAAGCATTCGCACATAAGTGTATCGCCAAGAACCTTTTTTACAAAGACACTGCTTCCCGCGCCCATAAATGTAATTTTCATATTCAATTGCCTCCGTGCAGTTGTATTTCTACTATTATTGCATATATTATAGCATATTAATGAAACGAATACAATACAAATCGCGAAATATAATATTTTTTCAAGATTTTTTTCAAAACCACTTGAAATATTATTTGAAATGTGATATAATATTGCACGTTGATTGAAAAGTCAACTTAATATTTTTGGAGCGGTATCGAAGAGGTCATAACGGGGCTGACTCGAAATCAGTTTGCGGGCAACCGCACGTGGGTTCGAATCCCACCCGCTCCGCCAAAAAGGAACGGTGCAAACCAAAGGTTTGCACCGTTCCTTTTTATCATACTGTAATGGATTCAGAACCTCGTGTTATTTCGCAAAGCGAAATAACACAAGAGTTCGCGCTAACGCCGAATTAAATTATCGTACCGCATCATGCGAGAACTTCGGATTCTGAATCTAAAACATATAACTAATTTAAAAAATAAATTCAACCTTGTTGATGTCAATCCAAAGTTTTTCAGCATTATCGCTGATGATTCTTTGTTCCTTTACGGTAAGCGTTTCAAACAGTGTAATTAGCAACTTGTTGTTTTTCTTTTTCCACTTACCTACAACTTTTCCGTTCAACAAAACAGGTGGCATGACGATTCCGGCAAGGTTGAAGATTCCTCGCAGATGCTCTTGCGGCAGATAAATGCTTTCCTTTTTCTGATATCCGAGCATAAGTTGATCAAAGCCGGCGAGAAAAAGGCAAGGCGGGATTTCTTTGTCGTAGGACTTACCGTTGGGAATGTAGTAATATGTTTTGCCTTCGCAATCAAAGGACTCGACTGGCAATATGTTGAGCCAATTCTTAACCTCGGCTTGCTTCGCACCAGTATAATACATCGCGTCGTGTATAGTCGCGGGGCCGATATTGGTGAAATACCGCCTTGCGATCTCAAGCTTGGCTTCTTCCTCAGGGATCGGCTCAAACTCGGGCGAAGCAATATACGCCTTTTTCTCCTGCACCACGTAGTGCATGAATCCGCGTTCGCAAAGCTCGCGAATGCCTCCGCCCCACGCCTCAAACATAGAGCCTTCTTCCTCCGCGTTCATACCGTGTGCACGGCAGAGTTCTTTTAGCTCGTCACGAGTGTATGCCCTTTCTGAAACTGCAGAAATAATAATGTCAGAAAAATATCTTTGACGCTCTGGTGTTAGTGCCCACACTCTGCGCTCATTATTCCAAAACGTGTAGCCGCCCCATTCATTTTTGCGGTAACACTCGCCGTTGTTGCAACGAATAAATAGTGGCAGATCACTCTCGGCAAACACGTGAACCGTACCGCGAACAGACCAGTTTTTTACAAGTCCCTGTCCGACGGTCTGTTCATCGTAATCATTTGAACGGAGCTTCAGCGAGTGCATAGAATTGGGGAAGAATTGCGCTTGAACACCGCACAGATCGCGGACGACTGTCATTTTATCCGCAGGGGCAAGAAGATGTTGGTTTGTTAATTGACGGATTTTTAGTTCTTCAATAGTCATTTTACACCTGCTTTGTAAATCCGAAATATTCAGCGACCTCGGTTGCAGTAGTATCTATGCTTGTACGATCATTCCAGATAATATTTTTAATACCAAGATAAGCAACCCAATCCGTGGTATTCGATTCATCGGGAGTAACGCATTCATAAGCGTGATCGATAATTCGTTGCTTTTCCTCATCACTCAGATCCGTTCTTTTGGCAACAATATCGCGAATGTTGTCATGATCGTGACGGTTAAACCAATCAAAGGTGGTACTTTGATTACAGAGATGAACGATGTGAGTGGCGACCGGAGCAACGGCGCTATAATCAATATCACCCTCACAAAGAATTACTTTATGCACGGCTGAAAGTTGAATTAATTCTGCTATCATCATAGGAGTCATTTCCTCGACAAAATGCTTTTCGCGCTCTGCAATAACTTCTTTCGGTAGCTCCCAAAATGTTTTTACTCCGTATTCTTTATAATAATCGCGGCACATATAGGGTTGGTCAACGGGATTGGCTAATTTCATCTGACGGTTTCGGCTTTCATCGGTACTGTAAACATAAAAACCGTATTTTTCGTTCAAACGATTGGCAATGGTGGTTTTTCCACTGCCCCAAATAAAATACACATTTTTCAGTTTTTCTCTAATAATTGAATCCACTATAAACATTAATTACCTCAAAATGAATATATTAATATAATGAAATCAATACCGCCCTACACGGTGCGCCTTCTGCGCCCGCGAGATTTATTGGTGCGGCGTTTAAAAGATAGACTCCCTCCGGAACGTGTGAAAGTCTTACGCCTTCGAGAAGGACAATCTGGGCTCCCAGAAGCACTTTATGGACAGCCATAGGTGCATCTTCGGGACCAACGGTTTGAGATTCGTTTGCTATCAAGTCAATTCTCTCCTCCGCAAAGACTTTTGCCGCTTCCAAAGAAACAGTAGTTTTACCTTTAAGCAAAATTCTTTTGGATGACTCAAAACAAGCTGATTTAGCCTTTTCAATAATCTTTAATGCATCTATCCCAGAAACGACGCCATCAAAGTCAGCAACAAAAGCTTCTCCGATAAACTTTGACAAATCAATTTGATCTACGTTTTTCGCGCCGTTAATAAAGTGCGAGGGTGCATCAATATGAGTTCCGTTATGAGCGCACATAGAAAAAGCAGTTAAGTTGTAGAGGTCACCGCTATCCATAGAATTCAGAGTCTGCTTTATTGGCGCGGGATCGCCCGGCCAAACAACGCAGGAAAACAGCTCTTGGGAAATATCATATATTTTCATATTAGCTCCTATCAATACGCCCCTCGTTTTTGAACGAAGGGCGTGTTATTATATTATCAATAATGCTTTGCAAGTCCACCTTCTGAGGTTTCACGATAACTTGCGTGAAGATCCTTTCCTGTCTCGTACATAGTCTTTACAACCATATCAAAAGATATCTTTCTTGTACCGGTCAGGAAATTTGCCAGAGAAAGTGCATTAAGAGCTCTCATCGCCGCAACCGCATTTCTTTCTATGCAAGGAATCTGAACCAGTCCACAAATTGGGTCACAGGTAAGTCCGAGCATATGCTCCATCGACATTTCAGCAGCATACTCGATCTGATCTATTCCCATTTCAAAAAGCTCGCAAAGTGCTGCGGCAGCCATCGAGCAAGCTGTTCCGACCTCTGCCTGACAACCGCATTCCGCACCCGAAATGGATGCATTCTGCTTCACGATATTGCCGATCAATCCGCCGACTGCCAAAGCATCGATTATCTTGTCATCTGAAAAGCCCTTTGTATCCTGCATATATTTCAGAACTGCGGGAAGCACCGCACAAGCTCCGCAAGTGGGAGCGGTGACAATTCTACCGCAAGAAGCATTTTGCTCCGCAGCCGCGAAAGCATAGGCACACACTATACGATTCTGTCTTGTTTCGGGGCTCTCATCGATATGACGTCTGCCATAAAGTAGCTGTGCAACACGCTCAACGTTAAGCCCACCGGGAAGGATACCGCTGGTTGTCAGACCGGCTTGAATCTCGGCTTTCATAACCTGCCAAACTTCAGCAAGATAAGACTTGATATTTTCGTCCTCACGCTCATAAACATAATCACAAAGTCGGATATTGCGCGCAAGGCAATAATCTTCAATTTCTTTGAAGCATTTTTCGTTATAGATTTCGGGAGGCTCAATGCTCTTCTCTCCCTCAACTCGGATATCTCCGCCGCCTATCGACATTACTCTTCTTTGGGAAACAATATTGCCGTTTTTATAGGCAATAAAATCCATAGTGTTTTCGTGAGGAAGGTCTTTTTCCTCAACATTAAAAACAATATCTACAACTCGCGTGTCGAAAACTTCTTTGATCGATACGTCGGTTAGATGGCCTTTTCCAGTAAGTGCAAGCGAACCGTATAAAATGACTTTGTAACTGTCCGCATCGGGTGCAACGTCAAGAAAATAATGCGAAGCATATTCAGGCCCCATTGTATGAGAACTTGAGGGACCGTTACCGATCTTGTACAAATGTCTGAGTGACTTCATATCAATCAAGGAATCCTTTCAAAATTCTTTCTTCCGCCTGTTTTTCATCAAGTCCAAGCGTCATAAGCTTCAAAAGCTGTTCGCCTGCAATCTTTCCGATAGCAGCCTCGTGAACGAGTACAGAATCGGGATGCTCTGCGATTATTGCAGGAATTGAGCTGATTTTAGCTTTGCCCATTATGATCGAATCGCATTCAACGTGACCGAAGCATTCTGCTCTGCCTGTCATTTTGGGATAAAACACCTGCACGGACTCATCTGTAGCAACACTTCTCGAAAGAACTCTTCCATTTGCTCCCTCGCCCTCAAGGATGATTTCCATATCCGAGCGGGCAGTCTGATTTCCGTGTGTCATAAGTTTTTCATTGATTATAACTTCAGCATTTTTTCCAACAACGATTTCTGTGTTTCTGTTTGTCGAATCAACGCCCTTAATCTGCGTAGTTTCAAAAGTTACCGAAGAACCTTCGCCAATATAAACTTTAGTTACGGGGTTAAGAATACGCTCGCCGCTTCCCTCACCTTCACCGTAATGTTTTTCGACGTAACGGAGTTTTGTATTTTTTCCAATATAAAATGTATGAATACCGTCGTGTTGTGCCGTTTCACAACCCGAATTATGAATTCCGCATCCCGCAACTATCAAAACATCGCAATCATCGCCAATATAGAAATCATTGTAAGTCATATCGGTAAATCCGGATTGAGTGACGATGACGGGAATATGCACAGATTCATTCTTTGTGCCATCTTTAATACGGATGTCAATTCCGGGTTTGTCTGTTTTTGATTCAATTAAAATATTTGCAGTAGAAGAACGACCGTCGGCTTGTCCGTTCTTTCTGATATTATACGCACCTTGCGGCGTTTTTTCAAGGTCTGCTATCTGTCTGAGCAGTCCGAGTTCGGTTTGACTCAATGCCATTTTCTTTACTGCCCTTTCTTTTCGTGATAGGTGATGCACTTGCATCCGGGAGTTGCTCCGGCGATAATCGAAGGAAACACTTCATCTTTCGATCCTCGTCTTTCAACAGTTCCGTTAGAAAGAACAACAATTTCGTCCGCAAGACCGATAATTCTTTCCTGGTGCGATATGATGATCATAGTAGCATCAGAATTTTTATGAAGTTCTCCAAAAGTTTCGGTCAATTTTGCAAAAGACCACAAATCTATTCCGGCCTCGGGTTCGTCGAATATCATAAGCGACGAGTTACGCGCGAGAATGGTGGCAATCTCAATTCGCTTTACTTCTCCACCAGAAAGAGATGTATTAACTTCTCTGTCAATATAATCAGCCGCGCAAAGACCGACTTTATTGAGATACATACAACCCTCTGTGGTAGAAAGCTTGTCCTTTCCTGATGCCAGTTCAAGGAGATCGCGGACTTTCAAACCTTTGAATCTTGGAGGCTGCTGAAAGCCGTAGCTAATTCCAAGTCGAGCGCGTTCAGTGATGCTCATATCGGTAATGTCAACACCGTTATAAATAATCCGTCCGGAAGTTGGTTTCACAAGTCCCATAATGACTTTTGCAAGAGTTGTTTTTCCTCCACCGTTCGGGCCGGTCAAAACAACAAATTTAGAATCATCAATATCTAAATTGATATTCTTCAATATTTCTTTCGTTTCTTCGCCGTTAACGGCAACAAGAGAAAGATTTCTTATACTTAACATTTTATCCTCTCAAATTAAATATATAATTTCAAAGTTTCTTCGACCCAATAAACAAAGTCTGCATTTGGCAACAAGTGCTCATACTCTTTCATTCGAAGGTATAGCTCACAACCATCGGAAGGATCGTGCCAGATGTCAACAAATACAGAATCATACGCGCCTTTTTGCATTTCATTTTCAGCAAAATTAAATGCATCGGATTCGACAATCTTTACCTTGGACGGGTCAGCGAATTGCGGTAGAATAAATTTTTCAAACAATTCGATAACATTTCTGCTTCGTTCTACTACAGTTACCGACTCAACTGTCGGTTTAATTGCTGCCATATAAGCAAAATATCCCAAACCCAAACCATACGTTAATGCCTTACCATGCGCAGCATCTATTGCAGGTTTGGTTGTATTTGTTTCATTTGGCATTAATGTCATCCACTCGCGATTGTTTTCTAAAACTGCAGGATATGGATACTCCGTATCAAAAAATCCAATTCTCGGCAGTATTCTGCCATCCGGAAATATCACAGGGTCGTCATAAACAAAAGCTTCATATGGTTTGCATACTCTTGTTTCAAATGACCAATTTCCGTTTTCTCCCTTTGGGAAACTGATCCTATTATAATACGGATCATCTACAAAAGGCTCAATATCAAGCTTCTTGAAGCAAGGCAAGAAATGAGTTCGAAAGAACTGTTTATCAGCAGAATTATCATAAATATCAAGACCACAAGCCGCGGCGGCAAGATTGGCAAAAGCAAATTCTTCTCCATCTATATTCCCGCAAGTTATTTCCTCAATCATCTCTTTATTGATATAATCGGGAGCCAAATTGAGATATATACTTAATATTTTGAATAATCGTTGATTAGATTTTTCGTTGTAAGTCTCGTTTTTACTTAATAATGACATAATTATTGTTGCTTATTTTTCTTTAGAAATTTAACGATCGGTTTTTGAATACTCATTGAAATTGAGTAAATGATCAGACCGCAAACAAGTCCGCAAGCAATTCCTGCTGAAACCTCAAACATCATAAGACATGATTCCCACGCAGGCAAATATTGATCCGCGAGAAGATTACTGAATGTTTGATACAGATATTTTCCCGGGACAAGAATAATCTGTGCGGGAATTAGAAATATAGTTGTCGGCGCTTTAAACAGTTTTGCAGAAATAGCACAGCCAATATAAATTATTGTTGCACCAAAGAAGTTGGAAGCAAATTCAGGCAATCCAAAGTCGAGTGATATAAGATAAACACCTGTACCAACAATTCCCACTACCAAAGAGGGCATAAGGGATCGAAGAGATGCGCGCGCCATAAGCGAATACCCGCCAATTCCAAAGGCTGCAGCAAAGAGCAAAAATGCAATACGTTCCATCATGTGCCTCCTTAAACCAACCAAAGTGCAGCGGCATATCCAATAGCAATAAAGATAGCCAAGACAAGACATTGGAGTGCTCGCATCATACCTGAGATCAAGTTTCCGTTAAACATATCATATACAGCGGTACCGAGAGCAAGCCCCGGAATCAGCATCATTATTGTTCCGATGAGTACGCAATCGAGATTCTGCGCAAAGCCTATATTAACAGATATTTCAGAAAGAGCTCCGGCAATAAACGATCTGATTATTATCTGCAAATTCCCCTTATTAAAAGGGAGGTCAATGCGGGAAACCAAGGCAACTATCAATGCTATCAGTCCTGCAGCAATACCGTCAAGCCAACCGCCACCAAAAAACAAAGTGAAGCCAAATACAACAAACACTTGACCGAGAACCTGGACTGCCTCGGGGTAAGGCTTGCTTCTCTTATATCTTTCGATCTTTTCTCGCGCTTCCGAGATCGGAATACCGTCCTGACAAATTTCGCGCGAAATATTGTTTAGCATTTCGACCCTGTGCAGATTCATTGCCGATGATTTAACATGACGCATCTGCTCGGAATGCTCTCCATTTTTCATTCTTACGGAAGCAACTATTAAAGTTGTTATTGCAAATGACTCTACTCTTGCGGCGCCGTAAGCAAAGCAGATTCGTTCGATAGTGTCCTCGACTCTTGAAACTTCAGCACCGTTTTTCAACAGATGCTCACCGATATCAAGAGCAGTACAAAGAACTATGTCAGCATAGCTCTCTGCCATCGACTCATCAAAGTCAAATTTAATTGAAGAATTTTGCAAAATCAAGTACCTCAAACAGCATCACTGCTATAAAGATAAATGGGTAAAGGCAGCCATATCTTTGCATGAATCGGCAGACACTCTCTACGAGGACATACGGGCGCAAACAGGAGATTCATAGCATCAAGATGATCAAGCTCAATCTCGGGTTCAGCATCAGTATATTCAACAGATATATTTTCACCGCAAACAGTAATCATAATATTCTCTCTGCGGCTTCTGCCGTTAATACCAAGAACCAAAACGCCGTCCGGAATATTCGTATATGTAGCCTTGAGTTTAATAAATGCCTCGATAACAGTTCTATAATTTAAAACTGAGAACGATTTTGCGGTTTCTATGGAATAAGACTCACAAAGCTGATAAAGATCATTAATATAACACTGCAAGAATATAGGCAGCTTTATGTGCATAGAAGATGAGCCGAGATAATCGTAAAGCGCACAAACAAATTCGCGAATATCCTGACCTTCACAAACGAGAAGTTCATTTATATCGCTTCCCTTTCCAACTGCGTATCCAACAAATTCACCGTTCTCAAAAGCAGCATAAGCCTTCTGATTCCAGGAAGAAATGATTTCAAAATACTTGTCCGCTTCTCGTATTGCATAAAAAGGATGCGATTCGGAAAGCTCTTTGATTTTAGAGACTATATCAACATCGCCTGCCTTCAAAGTCTTAAAAGTAAGCGCGTGTTTTCTGTCTTTACCGTATGTATGTCTAAAATTATCTCCGTTAAAAGACATCGAAACAGCCTGACCTAATTTATCATATGAAAAGAAATTATATCTCTGTCTTCTACCACCGAGCACAGAAAGCGCAACGCCTTCATTCTCCATATCATCAAGAGCCATATTCATCAGCTTTTTCATATAGCCCTTTCCACGGGCATACGGATGCACAGCAACGTTTCCAATTCCTCGTGTTTTAACAAGCTTTCCACAAACGGATATATCGTGATCAAAAGCACCGATTGCTGACTTTAATTTTCCGTCTTCGACAGCAACATACGAAGATACTGCGGGCTCGTATTCATACTTATACAATTTGGGAAGCAATTTTTTAAAATCACTTGAGTCACCGTTAAAACCGAAGACGTAATTAATAAAGTCCATATAGTCATCGAACATTTCGGCAGTTCCTCTGCCGTAGTAAATATCGTTATTAGCCATAACTAACTCCATTCCGCCAATTCAGGCAAATTATTTTATAATTAAACAACCACAATCTGTTGTTTCACATACACAAGTAAAGCAATCCGGGAACTGATTACTGATAGAATCAGCAATTCTTTGTGCCTCTATCAAATCATTTGCGATACCGAAAACCGCAGTTCCGCTCCCTGACAACAAAGCACAACATCCATGTGCTTTAAGCCAGGTGATTATTTGCAATGAATCAACACATAACTGTTCGAGAACCTCTTCAAAGCGATTATAAAGTGACGATCCAATACTTGCAAAATTCGTTGATCTCAAAGCCTCAAGCAAATCTCCCGGATTCATGGTCATATGGTCAAGAAAATCATTATGAATTGAATCAAGATACCTATAGGCAGCGGGAGTTGAGATTCCGGATCTCGGTTTGACAATTACAAGGGGAATCTTTGGTGACAAATAACTTTCAACCAAATTGGTTCCGATTCCGCTTAATCTCTGTGTCCCGCCGTCAATACAAAACGGTATATCGGCACCGTTCTTTGCAGCGATATCCTTGAGGCAATCAACCGAAAGAAGATTGCCGCACAAATGATTCAGACCAACCAATACAGCGGCACCGTCAGCACTACCGCCCCCCATTCCCGCCTGCGATGGGATATTCTTAGTAATATCAATACTAACCCCGCATTTTGCACCTAATGCGGACAAATAATCACGCGCAACTTTATACGCAATATTTCGCTCATCAGTAGGAATTTCGGCATCGGAACAAGTAATATTTATTCCAGATTCGTTTGGCAAGAGACCGATTTTCAAAACGTCTGCAAGCGACACCGATTGCATAACAGTATCTACCGTATGGTATCCATTTGATAATTTACCGGTAATCTCAAGGAAGAGATTCACCTTTGCATTAGCAATAATTTCAAGCATAATTAATCCCCTTACACAGTTATATAAATGATAACATAAAGTCGAAAATATTTCAAGTCTTTTTTTAAATTTTAATTTAATATTATCTATATAATTTTCAAATATCTTGACAAAGCGCAAACTATAAGGTATAATTAATATATCATAACGGAGGCGAACAATGACTAATCATAATAATGAACACGTAATGCGCGGCGGTATTTCCGTCGAAACGCAGCATATTTTTCCCATAATAAAGAAATGGTTATACTCTGACAAGGATATCTTTCTCAGAGAAATAGTATCAAATGCATCGGATGCAACAATTAAGCTAAAAAGACTTAATTCTCTCGGCGAAATCACGCTTTCGGAAGATGATACTTTAAAGATAACCGTAACGCTCGACAAAGACGAGGGAACAATCACAGTTACAGATAACGGTATTGGAATGACTGCCGATGAATTACAAAAGTATATTTGTTCCATTGCTCTTTCCGGCGCGCTCGATTTTATCGAGAAATACGAAGGTGGCGATTCCTCAAACGGAATCATCGGTCACTTTGGTCTTGGATTCTATTCATCCTTTATGGTAAGTGATACCGTCGAAGTTGATACGCTTTCATATACCGGAGGTGATGCCGTTCACTTCTCTTGCAACGAGATCGGCGAATATGAGATTACCGCTTCAGATAGAAAAGAGCGCGGTACATCTGTAATTATGCACATTTCCGATGCAGAAAAAGAATATCTTGAGTCATCAAAACATATTTCTATTCTTAATAAGTATTGTGCATTTATGCCAGTTGAGATTACATTCGAAGATGGCGAAAATGATGCAATTAAAATTAATGACACAGAACCTCTTTGGTGCAAAACATCGAGCGAAATTTCAGACGATGAGTATAATAACTTTTATCATAAACTCTTTTCTGATTTTGATGAACCGCTTTTCAGCATTCATATCAACGCCGATTATCCGTTGAACTTCAAGGGTATTCTTTACTTCCCCCGCATCAAAAATGAGGCTCAGTCGCTTGAAGGCGAAGTAAAACTCTTCTATAATCAGGTTTTTGTCGCTGATAATATCAAAGAAGTCCTTCCTGAATATCTCCTTATGCTAAGAGGTGCTCTCGACTGTCCGGAATTGCCTTTGAACGTATCAAGAAGCTATCTCCAAGACAATGCTTATATCAAGAAAATTGGTCAGCATATCGTTAAAAAGGTCGCGGACAAGCTCAATTCTCTTATCAATAATGACCGAGAAAAATACGAGTAGGTATATGATGACATTCGCGTGTTTATTGAATATGCCTGTCTGCGCGAAAGGAAGTTCTATGACCGTGTTAAAGACAGCTTGCTTCTCCGACTTGTTGGTGATAATAACACCCCTGCAAAATCTGTTACGATTGATGAGTATCTTGCGGAAGCAACCGGAAAACACGAGGGAAAGATATACTATACAAACGATATCGGACAACAAGCACAGACGATTTCTCTATTCCGCGAGGAAGGCGTAGAGGTTGCTGTTTTTGATCTTGTTATGGACTCGCAGTACCTTGCAGCTCTTGAACATTACCGTTCGGACATAAAGTTTATTCGAGTTGATGCAGGCGTAACAGATATTATCAAAGAAGAGTTCCCGTCTGAAGCACCGGAGCTTACCGATAATGTAATTGAAATGTTCAAAAAGGTTTCCTCTGAAGATAATCTTACAGTCAATATCGAAGCACTCAAAAACGAAGAAGTGCCTGCAATACTCTCCGTCAGCGAAGAATCAAGAAGAATGCAGGATATGATGAAGCTCTATGCGCTTGGTGGAGATAATGTAGGAGCATTCCCGCTCGAATATACGTTGACTCTGAATAGCTCCTCTTCTCTTTGCCCAAAGCTCATTTCTATGATAAATGATAATTCACCTCAATGTGAGCTTTTTGCATCATATATTTATAAACTCGCACTTATCTCGCATAGAAAGCTTTCCGCAGATGAGCTTAACGACTTTCTTGCAAATTGCTACAAGATCCTCGAACTTATATAACATTGAAAGGAACTAAAATAATGAAAGAATTTACTTACACTACCAAAGGAACCTGCTCCAGAGCGATCGAAATTACTGTTGATGATAACTCTATCATCACCTCTGTAAAATTTGTTGGCGGATGCAGCGGTAACACGCAGGGCGTTGCTGCACTTGTTAAGGGAATGACAGTTGAGGAAGCTATCCGCAGACTTGAAGGAATCAAGTGTGGCCCCAGACCCACCTCTTGCCCTGATCAGCTTGCTACTGCACTCAAGGAAAACGCATTATAATTTTCAAAAATAAAAAAGAGCCGATCGGCTCTTTTTTATTTTTCAGGATCAGAATAGTAAATAATCTCTTCGGGCAGCACCAAACCAAGCTTCTCGCGAGCAATTCGAATAATCATGCTCTTGTCATTTTTAGGAATTTGAATTAGATATTCTAATTCATCAAGATGCTCCTGAGTTTTATCAATATCTTGTTCAACCGCTTCGGTTTCCTTGAGAATATTGCTATATTCCATCAAAGAGTTTGCAGAAACGATCAACAGCAAAATAATCACGATAATTGCTGCTATCTTAACAAATATTCCCGCTTTGGACATTGGTGAATCTCTGAAGAATTCCCTCTTTTTTACGTTAAACTGTTCATTCATTATACTACCTCAAATAAATGCTCAAGCAAGCCCATTTGCTTGATTCTATCTAAATCTTTGTACCTCTTTTTTGTATACCTAACAATTTGTGCAGTATGGCTACGCTTTTTGATGGCACCGAAAACGCGATTAATCACTCGCATTAAAATGCGAATCAGAAATAATATAGGAGCAGAAAGCCATACCATTATCTTTTTTACACAAAAGCATATATACGACATTACAACGGTAAGATTTTTCTTAAAAAGCACCGAGCCTAATCCAACCCCGGCAAGGAGCAATGGGATACTTACAATGCGAAACTCCCCGCTGTTTGATATAAAAGAAACTGCGAGCAAAGAAATCGAAATTATCAAAGCTCCCAGAAAATCAGGTACAAACTGATTTTCTAACTTAGTTTCTGACGTATCGCTTATACATGCTTTTAGCTTCACAAAACTATTACACTTGCAAATTATTGGAATTGAAATAATAACACATATTACGCAATGAATAATAAATGCACAAAAACCGAATATGGCACAATACAAAATATAGCGAGCGAACGCTTCATGAGAGTAAAGCGTAATGTTCATTCATATCCCCGAAACCAACGTTTCTTTTTTGGTCGTTCGGTAATATAATTTATACCGTTTATAGTTCCACTTACCGATGCATTGCCGTTATCAAGATCAAGCAAATCTACAGATATCGCCTCGCCAACAACTTCCATTTCTCCGCAAGATGTGGAGAACAAAACCGTCTGATCGTCAAAACTCAATATCTGTTTAACACCGTTCAATTTAAGTGTCTTTCTTGCAACCAAAGTAAGAATATGTTCTGTCGTGCTATTATTGTATGTATTATTCAAAATATCACCCCGCTTCAATAATATATATTCTAGCGGCGAGAATATTATGTCAATCTACTACTTCGTAAAGATCACCGGCAGAGTCTTTTCCAACGGTTTCCTTTATCTCTTTCACGCGAACTGTAAGAGAACGCTGACCAAAGCGGACGGTTATCAAATCCCCCACTTTAACATCATATGAGGCTTTTGCTTGCTTACCGTTTACCATGACAAGATCACCGTCGCAAGCATCATTTGCAACCGTTCTTCTTTTAATAATTCTTGAAACTTTCAAATATTTATCAAGACGCATACTTTATCACCTACGTTAATCATTAATTATTAGATTGATGCTTTATGCGATCCCATATAGCATCAAGTTCCGCCATTGAAAGTGCAGTTATATCCTTATCTTCAGCAATAACTTCTGCTTCAAGCACGGCAAACCTTCCTATAAACTTTTCGCTTGCTTTTGTAAGCGACGCTTCAGCATCTAAACCAAGCTTTCTGGCAAGGCTAACTGCAGTAAACAAAAGATCACCGAATTCTTCATCTATATCTGCCTTATCTCCGGAAGTTATAGCTGTCTTCAGTTCATTTGTTTCTTCCTCGAGTTTTACAAGAACTTCATCTACATCTGCAAAATCGAAGAAAGGTGCACGCTTGCCTATCTTTTGTGCCCTCATCAAAGCAGGAAGCGCAGGTGGAACCGATTGAAGTTTTGATGTTACCGTATTACGTTGTTTTTCTTCGGTTTTAATCTTTTCCCAATTATCCAACACCACATCAGAGGTTTCAGCAACAACACTTCCGAATACATGTGGGTGACGATGTACGAGTTTGGCGCAGATATCGTGAACTATGTCACTCATATCCGCTCTTCCCTCTTCACGCTCGAGTTCTGCATGAAAGACAACTTGCCACAAAAGGTCTCCAAGCTCCTCACGCATAAGGTCAGGGTCTTCTTTATCTATGGCCTCGATGACTTCATAAGTTTCTTCGATAATATCTTTTCTGATAGACTTATGAGTTTGCTCCTTGTCCCAGGGACAACCTCCGTCTGCTCTCAAGAGTTTTGCCAGCAAACAAAGATCCTCAAAAGAATACTTTTCGCTTTTTGTTGCGAGATACTTAAATTCGTCCATTATTTTTATCCTACTCTCTAACCAATTTCAACTTTTGTAATATATTTACGATTTTGGTTCCAAATGGTATTCCCGAAATATCTGATCTGCGAATCAACCCCATTATTAATGCCAGCAAACCATAAGAGACCATTGCCAAAGCTATGGAAGTTATCAAAGCAAAAGCGTTATTAGATTTAAGCCGTAACATCAAATGATATGATAATGCCGAGGCTGTT
Source organism: Clostridia bacterium (assembly GCA_017632155.1). Next base: position 29,285 of record JAGBRZ010000048.1, on the reverse strand, counting down.
ACAGAAATAAACGAAGATATCAATGACTTAACAATGGGTTTAAACTCGATCCTATGTGGAGTATATAGTATAACAAAAACAAGATCCACCAAAAAAATTGTAAAGGTACAAGCGATTGTACTGATGGGAGCACCCATTACGCCAAGATCGGATCCAACAAGAAAATATTCCGAAATTATCTTTATAACAGCACCGGCTGCCATTGAAATGATCGGCAAAACCGGCTTCATATAGGCTTGCAATACAGCATTCAACACTGTTATAAGACAGGAAAAAACTATCGCAACTGACAGAACCGTGAGCAAAGGTGCGGCAAAAGAGCAAGCTTCTCTTTCTCCGGGATATATAAGCAGCAAAATCGGCTTTGAGAAGGCCGCAAGTCCGGCAGACGCTGGGATTGCAAGTATATTGCATAATCTTACCGCTGAAGAAAAGAATCGTTCAGAGGAGGCGGTATTGCCTCTTGTGACAGAGGCAGTAAGCGAAGGAACCAAAGAAATCGCTATGGGAGTTATCAAGGCGGGCGGCAAGTTAAACAGCGGTATAGCAAGATTCGTGTAACTACTATATAGTGTTACTGCCGCATCGCTTGACATTCCACCATCGATAAGCCTGTTAGTTATTAAAGCAGTATCCGCAACGCTTGTAAGGCTTGTTATACACGAAGACAATGTTATCGGAAAAGCAATATAAAACAAGCTACGAACGATACTGCTTATTTTATCGGTAGTGTTATCTGCGCATTCTGGCTGAATATTCCAAGACTTCTTATTAAATAATATAAGACGCACCAGCAAATAGATAAGCGAGATAAGCACTCCGAGAGAAAGCCCTGCAACCGCACCGGCTGCGGTAAAAGAAGATCCGCCGCCACTTTTTATAACAAGTATTGCAAAAGCAATTCCAAGAACAAGCTTACCAATAGATTCCAAAAGCTGCGAAACAGCCGTTGGTGCCATCATTTTATATCCTTGAAAATAACCTCTGATTCCTCCGGAAAGACAGATGAACAAAAGCGTGGGAGAAATAGCTTTTACAGCAAACGAAGCTTCTTTAATTCCAATAAACTCGGAATATGCGTCTGCTCCAAAATAGAGTCCGATAGTAGAAAGAACGCCAAGTGAAGCAAAAATTGCCATCGCTACTGCAAAAATACGACTTGCATTTGTGTTTTTGCCTTCTGAAATATTTTTAGAAACGAGAATTGAGAGTGCAACGGGCAATCCTGCCGCAGAAACAGAATTTAACAGCATATAAATATTGTATGCTGCAGAAAAATACGCCATACCGTCAATTCCGACGATTCCGATAATAGGTATTTTAAATAATAAACCTATAACTTTACAAATCAACGTTGATGCGGTAAGAAGCATAACGCCGTTTAATAATCCGCCTCTGCGATCGGATCTGTTCTTCATACCCTTTTGCAAACCTTCCTACGAAATCAATTATCTTCTAATACTATATGCGATTACTTAAGAATTATGAAAGTCAAATAAACTCATGAAAGAGTGAATCCGCGGAAAGATAATCTTTGCTGATCGGTGAAAAATCAGAAATGGATTCCAAAATATCCTGTGCTCTGTAATAATATTCACTTTTTTTCGGCACAAGTGGCAGTATATTATCAAGATAAGGCTTAAGCATACCTATCTCGTAAGCCATTGTTGAATCTATTGCTATTTTGGATTTGTGCATATAAGGGAATATATTCTCGTCCTCGTTTCTTCTAACCGTTTTCCAAAGTTCAAAGGTAAACTCAGGTGAAGCTTCTCTGCGATAGAAATCACGTACAATTCGTCTGTACAATCGTAGATCAACGCAAGGAAAAATTTTGTTTCCGGATTGAATATTCTTTGTCACATTGATGTAGACAGAAGTTGTGGGATAGTTATTCAGCAATCCGTAAACATTCGGATAAAACACTTGAATACCTTCAAAGATAAATATATCTCTGTCATCGACCGGAATAAATCGCGGTTCGCCCCTTGTTCCGAGCTTAAAATCGTAAGTCGGAACCTCTACAACATTTTCATCATCATCAAATATCTCTCGAATTGTAAGTGCAAGTTCTTTAGTATCTATGGTTTCGGGAGAATCAAAGTCAATTTCCCCTCCATTGGAGCGCTCTTTCAATACTTTTCTATCAAAATAATAGTCATCTATAGAGAGCACGTGAACACGTTTTCCGTGGGACTCCAAAAGTGACGTCAGTCTTTGTGCAGTTGTGGTTTTACCCGCACAAGTGGGACCACAAAGAGCTATAGCTTTAACTGCTTTGCCGTGAAATCTACCGTGCGAAACAAGAAGATCGTCGTAAATACCCGCAAGCTGCGCGTTAAACTCTGCATCAGACTCAATTACGCACTTTTGGGCTTGCTCTTCAGTTAAATATCGATGAATGTTGATCATCTATGCCTCCAAATATAACCAATCCATTATTTGATTGGATTATCAATAAAGAACCTATCTATACCATCAATTATATCTGCGCAACCGGATCTTTGCAGATATTCGTAAGGATATTTGGGATTAAAAATACGCTTGATAACAGGCTTTTTTAACTCAGGTACACCAAGATTTACGAGTTTTGTAACAGCCCCGGCTCCAGCAGATAATATTGAATGAACTTCTTCCATCATATAAATATTATATCTGCCTTCATACCCGGGTTTGGAAAAGCCAACGTTTTCAAAATTTCCAACAGTATTTTTCTGCCTATACATATAATAAGGAACATAGCCATTTTCACGCGACTTGATCTGTGCATAATCAACACATTTTCCTGCATCTCCGCCGCGAAGTGAGTAAACATTGCTTTGACGCCATGCAGCTGATCTTTTGACGCAAAATGTATGTACAGTAATATTTTCAGGTTCAAGTGCCATAATTCCTTCCATCGAGGCAGAAAAGCGCGAGAAAGTATCCCCAGGCAAGCCTGCAATAAGGTCAGTATTAATTGCGTCGATACCTACTTCGCGAGCAATATTGTAAGAACGGTAAAAATCTTCAACTGTGTGCGAACGTCCGATTCCTTGAAGTACTTCTTCGCAAAGTGTTTGAGGATTAACGCTGATTCTTCCAACGCCGTATTCCTTAATAACCTGAAGCTTTTCTTTGGTGATAGTATCGGGTCTTCCCGATTCACATGTGAATTCTTCGATATTTCTGCCTGCTATACCATCTGCGAGAACATTGAGGAGCTTTCTCAACTGATCGGGTTCAAGAATAGAAGGGGTTCCACCGCCGATATAAACGGTCTTTACATTCAAACCATTTCTATCTATGGCAGCAAAAAGATCTTTAAGGTCGGATACTAATCTATCAATATATTCGGGAATAAGCGAAAGGAGTTTGTCCGAGGTATAACAAACAAAAGAACAATACTGACATCTTGTTGGGCAGAAAGGAATTGAAACATAAATACTACAATCTGCCGAAGACGGCGTGCCTATGATCTTCTGCTCGTGTAAAGCAACTTCTGTTGCAAGATTCGCTTTTTTCGCATATAGCAAATAATCCGACATCAGTTGACGCTTTACGCGAGTCTTACTCATACCAGTAGCAAGCATTTCAGTTGCAACCTTTGTCGGTCTGACACCTGTCAACACTCCCCAAGTGGGTCGATATTCGAGCAGTTTACCGAGAGCACCTGCTACAGAAGCACCAACCGCAATTTTCTTACATCTTTCATCGGTTAGATCAGGACGAAGAGTTGCTTCCTTTTCGCATTCTGCTGTATTGGTACCGAGTTTAACAAATGTATTTACTGAATATCCTGTTTCGGTTTTATTAACCGTTACCGTAAGCTCGGGGACATCGTCTGCAGGCTGCTCGTCATCAGGGAATGTTGAGCCCGGAAAGAATATCATACACAGTGTTTGTACATAGTATCTGTTGATATCACCGTTAATATGCAAGATCATGATGCACCTCCAGATCTTGGAGCACGAAGCACTGCACTGTCAAGTATAAGTGTAACAGGTCCGTCATTACAAATGTCCACCTTCATATCGGCGCCAAAAATACCGGTTGCAACGTGCGGAACGCTTTCTCGAAGTTTTTCTACAAAATAATCATACATTTCGGAAGCAACGGAAGGCTTTTCTGCCCCCATAAAATCGGGACGATTACCTCTTCTGCAGTTACCGAGAAGTGTGAAATTCGATATTGCAAGCACTTCACCACCGATATCTGTGAGTGAAAGATTCATCTTATCGTCTTCATCACAGAAAATTCGCAATGAAGGAATCTTTTTAATAATGGCATCCGCATCTGCTTTGGTGTCGCCTACCGCCACACCAAGAAGCAGAAGCAGGCCTTTTGAGCACTTACCGACACTAACGCCTTCGACAGATACTTCAGCGTTTTTAACTCTTTGAATAACTGCTATCATTTATGAAAAACCTCTAGTTACATTTTTAACATCTTTTAACGAAGTCAATCTTGACACGATTGAATTATAATGGTCAATGTTTTTACAGCCGACCTTAACATCAATTACTATCGTGTTATCGGCTCTTGTTTGCGAATTGATCTGCAGTATTGAAACTCTCATATCAGCAAGTGTGCTTGTAATATTTGCGATAAGAGATATGGTATTATCCGCTATAATGCGGACAAGCGCTTCATATACGCCTCCCCCTTGATCGCCGACGGCACTCTCTTCCCACTCTACGGGCAACCATCTGTTTGCGTGCTCAAGATCACGCATTCCTTGCTTAACATTGGGACAGTCGCGTTTATGCACAGATATACCGTAGCCTTTTGTAATAAAACCGATAATGTCATCACCAGGCAATGGATTACAGCACTTGGCAAATTTGACCGAGCATCCAACCTCGCCGTCAACAACAACACCGCTATTATTCTTAACATTTCTGGGTTTCTTGGAAACCTGGACCTGAGAAACATCAGTTACAACAGTAGCCGGCTCCTCGGGTTTGACAACTCTATCGAATTCATCTCTAAGTTTAAGTGCGATCTTAGAGATCGCAAGTCCACCATATCCGAGGGTGTTATAAAGGTCCTCGAGATTCATAAATCCTGTTCTCGCGCCGACAGCAGTACATACTTCAACAAACTGCGCCTCGGTATAACTTCTGCCAAAATGCTTGAACTCCGCCTCAAGTACGGCGCGGCCCATAATGATGTTGTCTGCACGCTTCTCTTTCTTGAACCAAGCACGAATTTTAGTTCTAGCCTCACTGGTCTTTACGATCTTAAGCCAATCTCGGCTGGGACCCTTGGAGGCAGACGATGTTATAATCTCAACAATCTCACCGTTTTGAGGAACGCGGTCTATCGGAACTATCATTCCGTTTATCTTTGCGCCTGTCATTTTGTTACCAACTGCTGAATGTATCGCATAAGCAAAGTCAATAACGGTCGATCCGTAAGGCAGGGCAATTACGTCGCCTTTAGGCGTAAAAACGTACGTTTCATCATGGAATACGTCTGTTTTGAGAGCCTGCATAAATTCATCAGGATCACGCGCCTCATCCTCCGTTTCGATAAGCCTTGCAATCCATTCAAGCTTCTTGTCAAGGTCCATACCAGCCTTCTCGCCACTCTTGTACTTCCAATGGGCAGCCACACCGTACTCAGCAATCTGATGCATTTCACGGGTTCTGATCTGAACTTCGAACGGAATGCCATCACGACCAATTACTGTTGTATGAAGAGAACGGTACATATTGGGTTTAGGAGTAGAAATATAGTCCTTGAACCGTCCCGGCATTGAATTGAACTTCTCATGGATTATTCCAAGAACAGTATAACACTCAAGTTCTGTATTAACTATTATTCTAAGAGCGTAAAAGTCATAAATCTCATCAAAGCTCTTATTCTGAGTATACATTTTTTTGTAAATACTGTATACTGTTTTTATTCTTCCCTCAAGTCTGTAATCGATAGCATATTCTTTAAGTTTATCGGATACCAACGCACGAATATTACCAATAAAGTCTTGATTCTGGCCGTATTTCCTTTCAATATCACTCTTAACTTCTTCATATCCGATCGGGTCAAGATAATAAAGGCCGAGATTTTCAAGCTCCTGCTTTACACGTTGCATACCGAGTCTGTGGGCAAGAGGAGCAAAGACCTGCATTGTTTCAAGAGCAGTAACTCTCTGCTTCTTTTCAGGCTTTGCATTCAGTGTGCGCATATTATGAAGTCGGTCACAAAGCTTAATGAAGATAACTCTGATGTCTTTTGACATAGCAAGAAGCATTTTACGCAAATTCTCGATATGAGCTTCTTCTTTATCTTCAATTTCAAGCGTAACCATTTTTGTCAATCCGTCGACAATTATTGCAACAGACTGACCGAAAAGTTTTTCTATCTCTGCAAGATTTGTTTTATCAGCGCAATCCTCAACTGTATCGTGAAGAAGTGCCGCGCAAATTGAATCACTGTCAAGTTCTAGACCGGCAACTATCTCGGCAACTGCCAAGGGATGAGAAATATACGGTTCTCCGCTGGCTCTGAACTGACCTTCGTGAAGAGCTAAGGCATAATTATATGCCTGTTGTATCTTCTCAATATTATAGTTTTTCCCCGTGCCCGCAAGAATACCGAGCAAGCGGTCAATTCCCGAACCGGATTGAATTATTTCATTTCTGTTCTCCATGGAACAACTCCTTAAATTATGATCTGCTCCTTTAATTTAGCAAGTAATTTCTAGTCATCAAGATTTACTTTCTCTGCAGATCCACGTGTTATAACACAAATATCTTCAGGCAACTGCCATCTGTCACCAAATGAATCCGAAACAAGCGGAATATATTCAACGCGAAAAATATCAAGCTCATTAAAGATTTCAAGCATCAAGCGATATTTAACAAAGTTCGGAATATCACCGGATTCCATAGTATCCATAAATAATATCGATGCGTTTGAATCCGAAATACTGAACCGGCCGCCACGAATATGTGACAAGAACAGTCTATATAGAGCGACAAAATCTTTTCTTTCGGGAAGATAATTATCCTTTGAGCTAAAAGCTTCTCCATTTAAAATATTAACAAAAGCATCCCTGCTTGATCTACGATCATTGTAAACAGATTCCGCATAACGCATATCTGTAATGATAAGCTGAAGTTCGGTATTACCGTTAAAATGATTGATTCCAACAGTGAACAAGATATCAACGGAATCTCCGACTTTAAATCTGTTTTGAGATTCAGCGACTCCAAACCAAAGACCGGTGAACTTCTTGCCGTCTTTTTGATAGGTAAGTTTTAGGTGTTTCCCTGCTCCGATTCCTCGAACAGATGTAATAATCACATCGGTCATAATGAATGCAGGAACCGGATTATGATGTCCGCACGGCTCGATAACTGAAGACATTTCTTTGGCAAGGCTCAAAGAAACCTCATCGGCAGAAATAATCCTGTCAGCCTCGATCACCTGAATATTTTCAAGATTATTCAAGATTGGTCTTGCATATTCATTAAGCTTCTCACGGAATGCATCAAGATTTCCTCTTCTAACGGAAAGACCTGCGGCAAGTTCATGACCGCCATATTTCTCAAGCAGATCCTCACACTCCGAAAGAGCCGTCACAAGGTTAAATCCTTTGACGCTTCTGCCCGAACCTTTTCCGATATCAACGGGTGATTCATCCGAAAGCAGGGGAACACTTCCCTCAAAGGTTATCAATATGGAGGGTAAGCCAAATTTTTCGGTTATCCTCGATGCGACAATTCCTATAACACCTTGTTGCCAATTATCATCAGCGAGAACAATGACGCCTCCGTTTTTCAAGTGCACACTCCACTCTTCATCGATCTTTTCAAGAGCGGCATCAACAATCTTATTCTCCTCGCTTTGACGAAGTCTGTTCGTTTCACAAAGTTCTTCAGCAATTTTAATAGCGGTTTCTTTATCTTCTGCAAGCAATAATTCAACTGCGACTGCAGCATTTCCCATTCTTCCGGCAGCATTTAAACGAGGTGCAATCGTAAATCCGATGAAAGTAGACGTTATATCTTTTTTCTGAGCAGAATATGAAGACTTACCCGATGAAGATTCAATTAACGCAGATATACCAAGCCTCGGTCTTGCTTCAATGATCTTGAGACCCATAGAAACGATCGTTCTGTTCTCATCTACTATCGGCATAACATCCGCAATGGTACCAATAGCAACAAGATCACCGTATTCAAGAAGCATTTTTCTTTCTGCTTCGTATTCGGTCAAACCGGTCTCAGCTATTCGTGCCATTTCAATACCACAAACGAGTTTGAAAGCTACACCTACACCGGCAAGCTCTTTAAACGGATAGTCGCAATCAAATCTATGTGGGTTGATAACAGCCAGGGCATCGGGCAATTCGGGGCGGCATTCATGGTGATCGGTGATGATAATATCAATGCCGAGACTTTTTGCATATTCTACTTCTTCAATAGCGGTAACACCCGTATCAACAGTAACTATCAAGGTTACGCCGCGGCTGTAAAGCTTGTTTATTGCATTTTTATTGACGCCGTAGCCTTCATCATTTCTGCTTGGTATGTAATATCCCACACGTAATCCGAGGGATGTCAGGTATAGATACATCATAGATACTGATGTAACTCCGTCCACGTCATAATCTCCGTAAACGGCAATAACATCATCTTTATTCTTTACCGCACGCAAAATACGCTGTACGGCCTTATCCATATCATTCAACGTACGAGGGTCTCTTTGCGGACAAAAATCGCGGTTGATAAATGCATCAATCTCACGTTCGCTACTACCGCATCTGGCAGAAACCAATTCCGCACATGTTCTTGATAGCCCGTACTTATTAATTATCATATCAACAGTACTCTCCGAAACACCAGAGCTTCGGAGAGACCATTGTTTTTTTACTTCTTTGGGTTCCATTATACTTTATACTTTAGAAATTATTTTGTAATCACAACGAATCTTGGAAAGTTTATAAGAGCACAAAGCCATACCAATCATTGAGAGAGCCAAAACGCCAAGGGATATTCTACCGCTTAACTGGTCATCCGCTGTAATAAGCTTTAATGCAATGTATGACACAACCATAAGAACAAGCGGCAAGAAGATAGTAATTAGGGAAAGAAGTACATTCACAAATCTATTTTTTGTATATTCTACCACATCCCCAACTTGAGCATCAACCGAATTGACAGAAATATGACGTTCGGATGTGTGTGGTTCTCTCTTCTTGCATACCAAACAATTATTACTATGTCCGCTGCTAATGCACTCAAAACAGTAACTAGTTCTTAATTCTTCGATTGTTGCCATATTAGCATCGGCAGCCACAACTATTCCTTTTTTTAACATATTATCCTCCTGATGATCAAGGGGCAAATCGTTTCATAATGAGCAATGCAGTTTTTATTCCGTCAACCGCTGCACTTGTAATACCACCGGCATAACCGGCGCCTTCTCCGCAAGGATATACAGAAGAATGACCGAGTGCGACACCCAATTCATTTCGCAAAATGCGGATGGGTGATGATGTACGGCTTTCAACCGCTGTTAACACTGCATACGGAGAATCAAATCCCTGCAGCTTTTTTCCAAACGAAGATAATCCTCTTTTTAGTTCTTTATTAACAAAGTCGGGAAATACTGCGGATATATCAGTAACAGATGTCATAGATCTCGTATAAGAGGGCATAACGACTGAAGGCGTTTTAAATCCTTTCGTCCTTGAACCGATATAGTCACCAAGCAGCTCAATGGGCGCAGTATAATTACCTCCGCCTATGGTAAAAGCTCTGCGTTCAAGATTTCTTTGAAACTCAATAGCCCCCATAGGAGTGCTATCATAGTCTTCGGGAAGAACACTAACAGCGACGGCTGCATTTGAATTCTTAAGATCACGTGCGTGATGACTCATGCCGTTGACGACCACGCCACCTTCTTCGGAAGCGGCAGCAATAACCTCGCCTCCCGGACACATGCAAAATGTATAAACGCCTCTGCCGCTCGAAGTATCAGATAACGCATATTCTGCAGCGCCGAGGAGAGGATCTCCGGCAGAATCGCCGTAAAGCGCTCTTTCTATATCTGTTCTTAGATGCTCAATGCGTACACCTACCGAAAAGGGCTTGGCGATGAGCGAATAATTCTTTTCATTCAAAAATTTATAAGTATCTCTTGCGCTGTGACCGATTGCAAGTACAACAGAACTGCCAACCATATAGCCTTTAGAAGTGTTAACAGTAACACTGCCATCAGGATTTTCCGCAAAAGCGTCAAGACGACAGTTATAAATCACTTCTCCGCCACATTCAGCAATACGCGAAAGGATTTTTGATACTATTCCTTGCAAAAGGTCGGTGCCTATATGAGGTTTAGCTTTGTATGTTATCTCACTTGGGGCGCCAAAGTCACAAAAGCGTTCAAATACATAAGAACATAGTGGATCGCTTATCCTGGTTACAAGCTTTCCATCGGAGAAAGTACCTGCTCCGCCTGCACCAAACATAACGTTTGATTCACAATTCAGTGACTTTCCGGAGAAAAACTCATTAACTATACTGACACGATTCTCGATTTTGTCTCCTCGTTCTATCAGAACGGGGCGATATCCGTTCTCCGCAAGTAACAGCGCACAAAACATTCCGGCAGGACCGCTTCCGACAACAATAGGACGGTATGTGCTCTTCTCTTTGCCAAACTCAATCTCCATCGATTTCTTCGGGAAAATTCTAAAACCTTCTTTTGCGAGAGAAACTTCATCTGCAAATATCGGTTCAACGAATTTTATTGCCACAGTATATACAAAACGAATATCGTCTTTGCGACGCGCATCAATCGATTTTTTGTATATAGAATACTCAGCGTTATTTATATTGGATTTTAAAACTCTCTCAAGCTTTCTTTTGACAATAGAATATGCTTCGTTTGGATCAATCCTATATGGTAAAGTCACGGACGAAGATATCAGTCGATCACATTTTACTTTTGTTCGATTCATAATCAATACACAGGGACTTCTGTAGTTTGTTCAGCTAAGGTTGGCTCAGTGGTAGCATCTGTATTTGCAGAGGTGGTAATTTCAGTTTCCTGTGCAGCAGATTTCAATTCCGCAATTATCAAAACAGTAGATGGCGGTGAAATCGCCTCTACTCCGGCGGGAAGCAAAATGTTTTTGTAATCGATAGAGGCTACCACACTTTCAGAGCCGTCAAGCGCAAATATACTTATATTATCAAGTTCGTTCAATACCTTGGGGTCGCCCTTTACCTTAATAGTTGAAGGTGAAATTAAAACCGATGAGTATCTAGACTGATCGATTCCGGGCAAAAAGCCGCATACAAGATTTATAGTTTTCTCCATTGTGACAGGAATTACAACTGTAACGCTTGTATTATCCAAAGTTAGATAGGTTGTGTCTATTGAATTTCCAACGTTATCTACAAGAACGATTTCAGTTCTTATAACACTGCTAGTCATAACAGTTCCGAGGTTGATAAAAGCTTTTGCAGCCTTTATCCTTCCAATAACGTTGGAAGGGCCTTTTACAAGCACCTTGGATATATCGGGAGAAGGCGTTCCCATTTGATAAATTGAATCTATGCTATATTCCGTTACATAAACATCTATATCGAATTCCTGTTCAATATTTTCATCAACAGAAATAGTTACTGATTCCGGATACTTTGATACAAGAGATACCGTATCGGGAAGGTCAACAGAAACGTCCAACTGATGCTTACCGTTTTCATTAAGTCGGCTAACATCAATATAGGCAGAAAAATCTCTTTCGGTTAAAGCTGAAATATCAGATCTGAGCCCTTTGACAGTAATATTAACTTTACTTTCTTCAAGATTGACAACTGACATATTGTTGCGCTCAAGTAACTCTTCTGCTCCTTCGACGGAAATATCAATCAAAGAAAAGGTTTTTTCATACTCTTGTGTTTTAACATTAACAACATAGATCCAAATACCTAACGCAAGCAAAAAGCAGAAAATTCTGGACAAGAACCAACGGGTTGGAAGAGGCGACTTTTCCGTAACGGCATCACCGTTAATAGAATAAGTATCGTTTATGTTATTCATTTTCCTCCTCCTTATTTTTTGATTTTTTAGCTTTCTTATTGATAATTTTCTTTGTAACGCCCAATTCTGCCATTGCACGTCTTGGCATATCGGATGGCAATGTATATTTTAATATTTCAGCCTTCAATGATTCAGCATCGAATCCTCTTACAAGCTCTCCATCAAAGGCAATTGAAATGGTACCTGTTTCCTCAGATATTACAATTACAATTGCATCACTGACTTCAGATAGTCCTAGCGCCGCTCTATGTCTTGTTCCCAAATCCTTATTTACATCTGCATTCGAAAGAGGAAGATAACATCCAGCTGCATAAACTCTTTTGCTTCTGATAATCATAGCGCCATCGTGCATTGGAGCTTTATCAAAAAAAATGTTTCTTATCAAAAGGGCAGACATATCGGCATTAAGTATAACACCGTGCGACAAATGTTCACCAAGTTTAGTTGATCTCTCGACCACTATAAGAGCACCAGTTTTTGTCTTTGCGAGGGACTCGGCTGCTTCTGAAATCACCTCCGCAACGTTTATGATCGCCTTGGCGTCATTTTCAGACACTCCCCTGAAATCAGAGATCTTAGTAGATCCAAATCGTTCAAGCGCGGCGCGAAGGTCGGATTGAAAAATAACTATAATCGCAATCATACCAACTTGGAAAAAGTTCTCAAGTATGAAATTGAGGGCACGCATATCAAAAATAACGCTGAGTAGTAATATGCCCGTAAGTATAATCACACCACGAGCCAAGCGAACGGCGCGGCGCTGACGAATAAACTTATACACATAGAACAAAATAATTGACAAAATGACAATGTCTATCAAGTCAACTAATTTCATTTCGGCGACAACACCGATAACGTATCTGTTAATCAGATCAACAAATATATTCCAATATTCTACAATCTGTCCAAGCATAGCAAGCTCCATAAAAACAATATATATATATTTTATCACATATATAAAAATATTTCAATAGAAAAAACAAGAAAAAATGCATTTAAATTAATTTGATTTTTCAAAACGAGTTATATTCACAAAAAATTCATACAAACGCCTTTCAGTTGTGATATAATAATTTCAATAAATTTACTTGTTTTTGAAAGGAGTACGACTATGGTATTCTCTATAAATATTCCAGTAAAAATCATATCGGGGCGCGGTTGTCTTAAAAACAACTCTAAAGATATAATTTTAGGACAGCGTACAATGATCGTAACAGGGAGTGCCGGAGCGAAATCAAGCGGCGCGCTTAGTGAGGTCTGCGAAGTTCTCGAAGCAAATCATATTGATTATGTAATTGCATCAGGAATCCCTGCCAATCCACCACTTCTTGATGCTTTTAAGATAGGAAAGCTGGCGTCAGAATTCAAAGCTGATTTCATTGTTGGTATTGGAGGCGGTTCCGCTATGGACGCAGCTAAGGCAATCGCTGCATTTGCTGCCAACCCGGGCATTAAAGCCGAAGAAATATACAACACAGCCAATTTGATCAATGGCGCGCTTCCGATTGCTCTTGTCCCTACAACGGCAGGAACCGGCAGCGAAGCCAATCCTTATTCAGTCCTCTCTCTCCCCGATGGAGAAAGAAAGAAGACATATTCGTCGCCTTACGCCTGGGCAAAGGTCGCGTTTCTTGATCCCACTTACACTGAATCTTTAAACTACTCAGCAACTGTCAGCACAGCGCTTGACGCTTTTGCTCACGCTATGGAATCTTATCTTTCACCCAAAGCAAACGCTCTCTCAATGATGCTTGCAGAATATGCTGCAAAAAATATTTGGGATGTGTTAACGCAAATGCCGGATGAATTTTCCGAGGAACACAGAGATATGCTGTGTTACGCGTCGTGTGCCGCAGGAGCAGCAATAAGCATCACAGGCACCGGTTTCCCTCATCCCCTTGGTTACAGTCTTACAATGCTTGCAGGCATACCTCATGGCCGTGCTTGTGCCGTTTTCCACGGCGACTATATTGAATATAACATGAGAACAGAGATTGGTGAAAAACGACTTACTGATCTGGCATCCGCGCTTGGAACAAAGCCCAGACTTATGGCAGAATTCCTTCCCGGGCTTGCAAATGTCGATATAACTTTAAACGAAGAAGAAATCGTAAGATACGTAGAACTCATAAAGGGCGCAAAGAATTATACAAACAGCCCTTATGTACTAAGCGAAGAAGAAATGCTTGATATTTACAGAAAGCATTTTGTTCAGAAAAGAGGTAAATAATGCTCGAACAACTCAAAAAAGAAGTATACCGTGCCAACATGATGCTGGTTGAAAAAAATCTTGTTATAAATACTTGGGGAAACGTAAGCGGAATAGACAGAGAATCCGGACTTGTTGTAATAAAGCCGTCCGGCGTTGAATACTCAGATCTTTCTCCTATTGACCTCCCCGTTCTTGATCTTGATGGAAACGTTATTGAAGGAAACTACAAGCCTTCATCCGATACTGCTACCCATCTTGCTCTATACCGAGCTTTTCCTGAGATTGGCGGAATCACCCATACACATTCTCTTTATGCAACTTCTTTCGCCCAAGCAGGAAGAGGAATCAAAGCATATGGTACAACACACGCAGATTATTTTCCCGGCATTATTCCTTGCTCCAGAAAAATGACTCCCGGTGAGATAGGTAGTGACTATGAACTTAACACGGGTAACGTAATCATCGAAACCATATCCGAAATCGGCGCAGACAAGATTCACGCTTGTCTTGTATACTCTCATGGTCCCTTCACTTGGGGGAAAAACGCAGTTGAATCTGTAGACACAGCTGTTGTCCTCGAAGTAGTTGCTCAAATGGCATTCAATACAGAACTTTTGCAGACTGCTGTGAACGCCAACGGTGGAATTCCTATGCAGCAGGATCTGCTTCTAAAGCATTTTAACCGTAAGCATGGTCCTAATGCAACTTATGGACAGAACTAAACATAAAAAGCGAGTCGAAATCGACTCGCTTTTTATGTTAAAGCAGAGGAGCTATAAGTCGCATTATGCTGTTAATAAACCTCATAACAACGCCTACCTTGCAATCTTCTGCACAAATTTCCGAACATTCATCAAGCGTTGTAAGAAAATCGTCTTTCGCCTCTGCCACTGCCTTGCTTCCGTAAAGCAACGTTCCGCACTCAAAATGCAGATATAGACTTCTGAAATCGAGATTGACTGTACCAACACTTGCCACCTCGTCATCACTTACAAACAATTTTGAGTGCATAAATCCGGGTGAATATTCATATATTCTGACCCCACCTTTAATCAAGTCGGAATAATAGGATCGAGTGGTAATATGTACCAACTTCTTATCCCACTTATGCGGCGTGATTATTCGGACATCGACTCCGCTCTTTGCGGCAAGAGTGAGAGAATTGAGCATACTGTCATCAATAATCAAGTAAGGAGTACAAATATACAGATACTTTTTTGCACCGTGGATCAAACGCATATAAATGTGCTCGCTGATGTGGTGAGTATCCAAGGGACTGTCACAATACGGTTGAACATATCCGTCGTTTAAGATATTTTCGTGCTTTTGAGGCTTATAGATATCAATATCTTCATCTGAGCTTTCGGGATCCGGCGCCGTCAGCATCCACATTTTCAAGAAAAATGCAGTAAGTGGCCACGCACCGTCACCGATAAGTCTTACAGCGGAATCCTTCCACCTACCGTATTTTTCAATTTCATTGATATACTCGTCTGCAAGATTTATTCCGCCGGTAAAGGCAATCTTCCCATCAACAGAGCAGATTTTTCTGTGATCGCGATTATTTTGCAATCCGGTCAAAAGAGGCCTGAATCTGTTGAAAGCTCGGCACTCTATTCCCTTTTGTGCCATCAATTCAGGATACTTCTTAGGAAGTAAAAAAATGCAACCAAAATCATCGTATAAGATTCGAACCTTTACGCCCGCGGCTGCTTTTTCCTCAAGAATATGAAGGATCGAATCCCACATTTTACCTTCACCGACAATGAAGTATTCAAGAAAAATATATTTTTCTGCGCTCTGTAAAGCTAAAAGAAGATCTGGATAAAAATCCTCGCCGGTTGGATAAAATTTAGTATCGGTACAATCACAGATTGGGTAAGATGCTGATTCGGAGAGATACTTAATTTGCGTTTCTTGATCAGGAAATTCATTGACCGCCAAGGATACCAAATACCTGTTCTCATCGGTTATGATATTGGTCTTTTTCTCAATTTGAGCCATATAAGGTTCCATAAGCTTCATTGAACCCTGAATTGAAAAGACAAGATACAACAACCCTCCAAACACAGGGAAAGCCAATATCAAATATATCCAGATCAGCTTATATGCATCATTGGTGCGGCTCATAACAACATTCAAGCTAATTATAAAACTTATAAGATTTAGCGAAAACTCAATATATCTCGAATACTTAGCACCTATTATTGCAGATATGACAAGAACTGCGATCTGAATCAAAATCAAAACAGCAACAATTACTCTACCACGAAATACATTGGGCAGAAATTTTCTCTTATTATTTGACATAAAATTCCCCTTTCTAACAGATTGTTGATTTTGATATAAAGTTATTCAAGCCGAGACGGATATCTCCGTCTCGGCTTTGAAGTGTATAATTTTATCAGTTCTTCTTTACCTTAGCAACACTGCGCTGAATGAGCTTTATAATCTCAACAACAGGGATTACAAGGACAGCAAGGCCAATACCGATGAGATATTCCTTAATGTTGATTACACTGAAGCCGAAAACGCTTGCAAGGAAAGGTACCTCGATAACAAGAGTTGTGAGAACGAATGCAAGCGCCATTGCGCCAAACAGAAGCATATTCTTTGATTTAAGTGCAAAGATCGAACCTCTCTGGGAACGCATATTAAGTGAATGGAAAATCTCTGCCATCGACATAGTAAGGAATGCCATAGTCATACCGTGAGCAGAGTGAACGCCATTGACAACAACTTCGTTGTACCAATTAGATCCAAATTCAAAATTTACACCAATAAAGTATGCAGCCAGAGTAAGAATTGAAACCATAAGACCCTGATATGCCAAATCGAATCCAAGTCCATTTGAGAAAATTCCTTCCTTACTGGAGCGAGGAGGCTGAGTCATGATGTCCTTTTCGCCGGGTTCAACGCCAAGAGCGAGCGCAGGGAAACAGTCGGTAATAAGGTTGATCCAAAGGAGGTGCGGAGCCTCAAGTACGGTGAAGCCAATCATAGAAGCAGTGAAAATAGTAATAACTTCACTCATATTGGAAGAAAGGAGGAACTGAATAGCCTTACGAATATTGCTGTAAATCTTTCTTCCCTCTTCAACTGCAGCAACGATTGTTGCGAAGTTGTCGTCTGCAAGTACCATATCAGCAACGTTCTTTGTAACGTCTGTACCTGTAATACCCATACCAACGCCGATATCAGCACTCTTGATGGAAGGTGCGTCATTAACACCGTCGCCTGTCATTGCGGTTACACAACCGTGTGCACGCCAAGCGTTGACGATTCGTGTCTTGTGCTCGGGCTGAACACGAGCGTAAACAGAATACTTTTCAATGTCACGAGCAAGCTCTTCATCACTGATTTCATCAAGCATTGCGCCTGTGATAGCAAGCTGACCTTCGCCAAGAATGCCCAGCTGACGTGCAATAGCAGCAGCAGTATCTCTATGGTCACCGGTAATCATAATAGGTCTGATACCTGCGCGGCGACATTCCTCAATTGCAAGAGTAACCTCGGGACGAACAGGGTCGATCATACCAACAAGGCCAAGGAAGATGAGGTTGCTTTCAATCTCCTTGTGATCTTCATATGATGCAGGAGCAGAATCATAAGTCTTATAAGCAGCCGCAAGAACACGAAGCGCCTTATCAGCAAGCCCCTTGTTAGCGGCAGAAACTTCTGCACGAATAGCATCGGTAAGCTCAATTACTTTACCGTCGCGGAGAATGTGATTACAACGACCAAGTACAACGTCGGGTGCTCCGGTGGTGTGCTGAATAAATCCGCCTTCAGCAGACTGATGAACGGTAGTCATCAGTTTTCTGCCCGAATCAAAGGGAATTTCACCTACTCTGGGCTCCTTTGCTTCGAGCTCATACTTGGGAAGACCCAGCTTTGCAGCATAGTCAACAACCGCAGTCTGAGTGGGATCGCCGATGGAGACAAGCTCACCTTCGGGAAGCTTCGCGTCGGTGCAAAGACAGAAGGATACGGCGAGTTTTTCGCGGTCGGATCCATAATCTTCAACGACAGTCATCTTATTCTGGGTAAGTGTACCTGTCTTGTCGGAGCAAATAACCTGAGTGCAGCCAAGAGTTTCAACGGCGGTCAGTTTACGGATAACGGCATTTCTCTTGGACATTTTTGTTACGCCCATGGAAAGCACAATAGTTACAACTGCCGCAAGTCCCTCGGGAATAGCCGCAACTGCCAAGCTAATAGCAGACAAAAAGCAACGAAGAATATCATCCTTGAATGCAAAACCGTCGCCGATGCCACGAATACCGCCAACGCCAACAATTACGGCACTGATGGCTACAACGAGAATGGTAAGAACCTTGGAAAGCTGATTAAGCTTGATTTGAAGAGGGGTGTCGCCTTCTTTTGCGGCAGCAAGCGCGCCTGCAATATTACCCATTTCGGTATTCATACCGGTCGCAACTACGACAACGGTACCGCGGCCGTAAACAATAGTGGAACCCATATATACCATATTCTTGCGGTCACCAAGGGAAACATCATTGCCCTCCTTGGGAGCAATTACGTCACTTGTCTTGATAACGGGGACTGATTCGCCGGTAAGCGCCGCTTCCTCCGCTTTCATAGAGAAGCAATCAATGATACGGCAGTCTGCGGGTACTGCATCACCGGCTTCGAGAACAACGATATCGCCGGGAACCAGTTCTTCACTCTTTACAACGATCTGATGACCGTCACGAATAACCTTACTTGTAGCAGCTGCCATTTCCTGCAATGCTTCGATAGCCTTTTCAGCCTTGCTTTCCTGATAAACGCCGAGAATCGCGTTGATAAGAACAACGACAAGGATTATGCAAGCGTCTGTCGGGAAGAAGGAAACGCCGTGGTCGATCGCCTCAATATACTCTGTGATGGACGAAATTACTGCCGCGACAAGAAGAATGATGATCATGGGATCCGCAAGCTCCTTGAGGAACTTTACGAAAATCGACTCCTTTTTGCCTTCAGCAAGCTTATTAGGGCCGTGCTTCTGCAGTCTTTCAGCCGCCTCTGAGGAACTAAGGCCTTCGGGACGTGTTTTTTGTTCAGCCATTACCTGGCTTACTTCGGAAAGATACTCTTTCATCAAATACAACTCCTTATGTATTTTTCTTTTATAATTTTGCTCTATTAAAACGCGTATTATACGCGGAACGTTAAATTACGTTCAAACCTTCAAGCAGGAACTTTACAGCAAGCAGAACAAGTATGCATCCGCCCGCAAGCTCTGCGGCCTTTTTGAAGCGTTTACCGAAAAGGTTACCTATCTTTACTCCAATGGCAGAAAGAATGCAGGTAATAACTCCGATTGCGGTTACGGTCAGAAAAATATTGATATCACCGCTCGCAGCTTCGTCAAGCGCAAGTGCAACGCCTACTGCAAGGGCATCTATGCTCGTTGCAATCGCCATAGGAATCATTGTCTTAGCTTTAAAACAAGCCGAACACTCTTCATCTTCATCTTTGGAAAGTGATTCTTTAATCATATTTCCTCCGATAATAGCAAGAAGAACAAATGCAATAATAGCACAAACGGTACCTACTATCGAATCATCGAATTTGGATGCAGCCAAGGAAGTTGCGATTTTACCAATCCAATATCCGATGAGAGGCATAAAAGCCTGAAAGCTACCGAAATAGATTCCGCAGATTAGTGCGTGCTTAGGTTTCATCTGAATAACGGACAATCCTTTGCAAACAGATACTGCAAATGCATCTGCAGCAAGACCGACAGACAGAAGAAGGATCTCTAAAATTTCCAAAAGAAAAAAGCCCCCGTTTCTTATGTTTGAAATCGGCGGCAAATATAATGACCCATCTGCCGCGCAGATAAGTCTTGTCAATAAAGCTAAGCTTCACCGGTCAAGCCACGGATTACTCCGAGCATGTTGACTTGACCACATTCTGAACGAATGTCGACTACTCCCTTACTTGGAAGATTATATCATAAACTATTGTAAAAATCAAGAGTTTTTTGCCAAATCATTCGATTTTACAATTTGTTCATAACAAAAAATTTCATTATAATTTCAAAAGAGTATGTACAATTTTATCACAATGTGATATAATTATACAAAAGAAATTGGAGGGTTGATATGCATCTTAGCGAAAATATTTCTTCCGTGTGTTTTACCGGTCACAGAGATTTGACGGATAACGAAATACATATAATTATTCGGCGATTAACAACCCTACTTGAAAGACTTATACTAAATCACGGATTAAGTAACTGCTTTGCGGGCGGAGCTATTGGATTTGATACAGTCGCCGCTCAAGCAGTGTTGTCATTAAAGGATAAGTATTCGGAACTCAAACTTAATTTGATTCTTCCCTGTCAAGGTCAAGAAAAAGCTTGGACCTCTCACCAAAAGCAAGAATACGAAATTATTAAAGAACAATCTGACAGTATAAGAGTACTCGCTCCATTCTTCTACAACGGTTGTATGCAAGCCCGCAATCGAGAGCTTTTGCGTAATGCTGATCTTTGCATAGCATATTTGCGCAAAGGAACAAGAAGCGGAGGAAGTCTAAATACAGTTTTGCAAGCAGCAAAGCTCGGAGTTCCCGTCATAAATATAGCAGACTATGAAAGTGAGGATATATTATGAAATTCCCAAGCTATATGATGCCAATTTGGATAAATAACGATAATGCAAAAGATGAGTATGCAGATTTTTATCCTGACGTAGACTTTAAGGATGGAAAGAAGTACACACTTCGTATAGTATGTGACACAGACAGAGCCGTATATCTTGATGATAAACTCATCTCGTTCGGTCAATACGCAGATTATCCGGAAACACCGGTGTACGAAGATGTAATTCTCCCCGCCGCAACCGGCAGTAAATTGAAGATCACTGTCTGGCATTCGGGAATAGATTCTCAAACTCATATCGCTACCGAAGCCTATGTTGCGTTTTGCATATATG
Organism: Clostridia bacterium; assembly: GCA_017632155.1. The sequence continues at coordinate 8,084 of JAGBRZ010000048.1, read as the reverse complement.
AAGGAGAAAACATTATATACTCATCGTCTTCGGAAACTCTTTGCAGACCGACTCCCGAATACATTCCACATCTTTGCAAGATAATCACCGGACAAATGGGTGCGGGATTTGCTATGAGTGGTAGAGCTGAAACTTTGGAGCTTCAAAAAGCAGTAGCCAAGAACATTGAAATCAAGTCCTTGAGAAAAAGAACTACAAAGCCCCTGTATCTAGATAAAGCTATTGAAGGAACAGTTGTTGAACAAGGATATTGTAAATTTAACGGCGGTGAAGACAGTGCGTCCGTTGTGTCTAACTCTTCATTAACTGATGATATATGCACAGCAGACGGAAAATACTATCTTTTCGATCTCGGCAGCGAGAATGTTGGATTCCCTGAAATATCATTCAACACCGAAAATGAATGCGAAGTATATATCGGTTGGGGTGAGCATATTGTTGACGGAAAGTGCCGCGCCGCAATTCACTCAAGAAGATTCACAACAGAAATTCTTGCAAAAGAAGGAGTTAACGACTACTTCCCCGTTCTTCGCAGATTCGGCTTAAGATATATGCAGATTTACTTCACTTCGCCAAAAGTAAACAACGTATCATTAAAGTTCCATCCAACCCTTCTGCCGGTTGAAATCAAGTCTTTTGAATTTTACGGTGAAAAGGCAGAACTACGCAAAAAAATACGAGATACTGCCATACACACGTTAAGATGCTGTATGCACGAGCATTACGAGGATTGCCCTTGGCGCGAACAAGCACTTTACACACTTGATTCAAGAAACCAGATGCTTGCGGGATATGAAGTTTTCATTGATAAGAATGCAGACTTTGTAAGAGCCAATCTCGACTTGATCTCAAGAGGCGTTCGTAAAGACGGAATTCTCGCGCTATGTTACCCCGCGGGGCTCGATTACCCTATTCCCTTCTATACTCTTGCATATTTGATGCAGATGGAAGATTACATTGTTAACACCGGTGATATTTCTCTTGCCGAAGAAAAATTTGATATTCTTGTTAAGCTTCTTGATGTATTTTACGCGAGATCTGGAGGAAACGGACTTGCAAAACGTTTTCCCGACTCTGAAGGATATTGGAATTTTTATGAATGGTCAAAATTTCTTTCGGGATCTCCTAAATTTAAAGAACTGTCAAAAGAAGATCAGCCTTATGAAGCCAATCTCAGCGCTGCCCTTTCGCTTGCCTCGCGGTCTATGGCCAATATTTGCAATACGCTCGGTAATGCAACCGCTTCAGTTTTTTATGCGAACAAGGCTGAACAAATTTCAAATGCAATCTCTGAAACTTTCTTTAATCCCGAAATTGGATTATTCTTTGATTTTACAAACAGACCTGAAATACAGCCAAGCGTGTTAACTCAAGCAATGTGCCTTCTTTGCGGTGCGGCAGATAACTTAGATCAAGAAAACATTCTTAATGCTATTGCCCAAAATGGAGGCATGATAGCTAATATTGAGGTAGTTCCTGCGACATTAAGTATGGCATGTTTCAGATATGATGCACTATTAAAAGCAGATAAAGATAGATATACCGAAGTCATCCTTGAGGAAATAGACCGAGATTGCGGATATATGCTGGATAGCGGTGCCACAACATTTTGGGAAACGCTAAAGGGTGAAGCTGACTTCGGCGGTGCCGGTTCACTTTGCCACGGATGGAGTGCGATGGCGGCTTACTATTATTCAACACTACTCTAAAAAACACAGGCTAAAGCAAAAAGCTTTAGCCTGTGTTTTTTACATATTCAAATATTTCTTCAAAGCATTAATATGCATAAAAAATACTCTTTCCGGTTCATTTTCAATTATTTGCCGAACTTCAGAAATATTTACCCATCCAACATTCTGCGCTTCATCAGTTGACGGGAGGGGCTCTCCTTCTGCTTCGCATATAAAGGTGTTTAAAATTATTGAATACGCGCCCCGGAGATTTTGCGTTATACAGAAAGGTTCAAAGGAAATTGTCTTGACTTCCCCGGCTTGTGTTACGCCTGATAACTCTTCACCGTAAATCTTCGTTACTGTCAAGCCTGTTTCTTCAAGAATTTCCCGTCTGATTGTAGAAAATACATCCTCGTACTCTCTGATCTTCCCGGCGGGAATTTCAAGCTTGCCGTTTGTATCGCCTCCGCCGCTCTTCTGCCTTGTTTGTAAAAGAATATGCTTTTCACCGTCAATTATCTTTTCGATTATTGCACCGGCGCAAGGTTTAGCAAAAATTTCCATCATATGTCTTTGTCAGCTCTTATTTCTCAGCTTTCTGAGAAGCGAATCCTTGATTTCCCATAGTGACTCCGAGAGATCCACATAATAGTCATGCGGATTCTCCCAACGAAGGACTTCCTTCCACATCGACTCAAGCTGTGACGCGCAAAGTCTACGCGATTCCTCAATATCGGGGACAGAATACACTTGACGCCCCTTATCGAAAATATGTTGCTGAAGCGGTACAGCAGTAACGTTTTCAAGCGTTTTGCGTTTCCATGTGTAGTGAGGATCAAAAATCTCTATAGGTTTGCTATCGTCAATCTCCTCGTCGTGTACGCAGATCAAATCAGCTTCTGCCTTGCCGTTTTCGTTATTATAGAGTCGGTAGAGCTTTTTAAAGTGCGGAGTTGTGATTTTCTGAGGATTTTCGCTGATCTTGATCTTTGGAGTAATGTTGCCTTCTTCCTCTTCAACAGCAACAAGCTTATATACGCCGCCGAACACGGGACAGCTTTTGGCAGTAATAAGTCTCTCGCCAATGCCGAAAGCATCAACACAAGCGCCCTGACGGATAATATCACGAATAATATGCTCGTCAAGCGAATTCGAAACAACTATCTTACAGTAATCAAAACCGGCATCATCAAGCATCTTTCTTGCACGAGTTGTAAGATAAGTTATATCTCCGGAATCAAGTCTGATTGCGCATTTCTTGATACCTTTTGGAAGGAGAACTTCTTTGAATGCCTTGATCGCATTAGGAATACCCGATTCGAGCACATTGTAAGTGTCAACAAGAAGCGTGACGTTTTCAGGATAGATTTCGCAATAAGTTTTGAACGCTGTATATTCATCAGGGAACATCTGTACCCACGAATGAGCCATTGTGCCTGTTGTAGGGACATGATAATATTCATCTGAAATCGTACAAGCTGTTGCGCCTACTCCGCCAATGTATGCGGCTCTTGCACCAAGAATAGCGCCATCAGCTCCCTGCGCACGTCTTGAACCAAACTCGGAGATAGGCCTGCCTTCAGCCGCACGAACCATACGCGAAGCTTTAGTCGCAATACACGATTGATGATTAAATTGCATAAGAATAAATGTTTCGATAAACTGCGCTTGCGGAGCCTTTGCTCTTACTGTTATAACAGGTTCGTTTGGGAAAATTACAGTTCCTTCAGGTACCGCCCACATGTCTCCATCGAATTTGAAATTTTTAAGGTAATCCAGGAAGTCTTCGTCAAAGATCTTTTTCGAACGCAAAAATTCAATATCGCGCTCTGTAAAGTGAAGATTGTTGATGTAATTAATAATCTGCTCAAGTCCTGCAGCTATTGCGTAACCGCCGCCATCGGGATTGGAACGATAAAACACATCAAAATAAGTGTATTTATCTCCGTATCCGCATTTGAGATAGCCGTTTGCCATGGTCAGCTCATAAAAATCACATAGCATAGTTAAGTTTCTTTCAATATCTATCATATCATATTCCCTCTATTTTTTCGCTTATTTTGAATGTCAGTATTGCTGTTTTTTAATAATCTTCTATCGTTTGCAAAGGCAAACAGAATCGAAAACACTGCTACCGATAGCAACAGAACAACAGTGATAACAACTTGCCTTTCGCTGTTACTATCATCAACATTTGCATCTGAACGCAAATAATCTCTGATGCTATTAAAGCTTTTGTCAAGCGCTTCATCATCAAGTGTACCGCTATTCAGCATCACACCATATAATTTCAGATTGCAATCACCGACACCTGTTATCCTGGTCAAAGAAATTCTTATTGAACTTACTGCTGATGCATTATATATTTCTCTAACATCTGCCGAAAGCAAACTCCGAACCCCACCGGCTATTACTGTATTGGAGACGATTGTACTACTTCCGCAGTTTATGTATACGGCAATTTCATACAAAGATCCATCGTTTTCCCCACATTGAATGTCAAACGTCAATGCATCACCGACAAGCAGCGGTTCGGGCGTTTTAAACAAGTAACCGATCTCCGCTTGATTTAATCCTGCGTCAGTCAAAGATAAATCTGCTTGCAAGAAGCCAACTTCGTTTTCAATCTCATGAACAATAGAATTGCAAAAGATTCCCTCGTACCACCCACCTACGTTATGTGTATTGGTATAATCCATATATAGCAAATTACCAATATAATCCGATACATTAGGTTGGAGCTCACTTTCGTTTAAAACACTAAAAACACTTGTTGTATTTACGTTAGCGGAAATAATTTCTGACCAATCGTTTATCTCAAAAACATTTCGGGCATACTCGGTTTCTTTGGTATTTCTTGAAGTATCTACATATTTGAACAAGTGAGATATACCTGAAAATCTATCATTAGCTGCTCCTTCAAAAGAAACTACAAAAAAATCAACGCCCTCAGCTGCAAGCTTCATATAGTTATATGAATAACAAACACCGAGCGAGCCTTCCAAGGTATTCTCATTGGGATACCAACACCACGCATAGCCCTTATTTAATGAGCTGTACTTCTTTTTGAGCTTTGTGAAAGTAGCGTTAAACATATTTATGGTGTCAGTACAATAAAAACCATCCGCCTTCGTATTAACTGTAGGCTTTAGCTTTTCCGGAGCAGATGTTTCATCTACCTCCGAAGATATATCTTCTGAGGTATCTACTTGTGTATGATAATCAGTTGTCTCGTCTTGTGTCTGAACCGCGGATACTTCTTCATAAGCAGTGTCATCGATTATATCAGTCGTTTCATTTTTAATAATCGGTGCATTCGTCTCCGCAGGAGATACTTCCGTTTCAGGACTAACAATTTCCTCGCCATCTTCCCCCGTTTCATCAGAAGGGCTATCTACAGCAAACATCGAGTCATCTATATGATATGGGTTATGAGTACTTTCACACATAACCGTAAAGGTAAGTTTGCTGTGCGATGCGATATAATCGGCAACAGAAGAAAGGAATCTCTCTGCATATATATCGCCCTTTTCGGTTAACGAATCACCGATGGGAACGATCAGGCAAACCTCATTATCTCCCGCGGCATCCACGGCAGCCAGTCCTATCAATACAAGAGATCGTGCATATACCGTATCATAATCTTCGGAAACCAATGACGCATAATTATAGAGTATCGGCATATCCGCACCGCGACCCAATATTAAACCGTTAACCTTACCAAATTCTCCGCCGTCATATCTCGACATAAGAAAATATGTGTAGGCGTAAATTGCGTTAAGCGCAAACGTATCGTTAACAACCACACATTTGTTTGTTGCCCAAATTCTGCCATCCGAGCAAAACGGAATACTGGTTTGAGTGGGAGAAATCAAAAAACGCAAAAGCACTTCGCTTCCCATTGCCGTGTATGACAATATCTGTTTATCAAGCTGAGCGATAACCTCTCTGTCAAAATAGAAAATATCTCCATCAGCATTGAAAATATGACCGCTTTTGTTTCCGTTGTCAAGCTTGTCAAGATAAATATCAACTATCGCACTTCCCGCATGAGAAGCAAGAGCTGCGGCAGCATTGTTTGTTTTTACTCCCTTAAATCCGATCCCTGAGGTATCCGTTGTAATAGCATCGGGATATTTGGGAGAAGAAATGCAAAAAGTATTACCTTGTGAATCAATAAGAGCCACTGCATAAAGTGATGTTTTATCCGCAATAGTTATGCAAGGTAATTCAAAGTCAAACGAGATTGAGATACTTGTTTGTTTCAAAGGTTCAGTCGTAGCAAGCACCTCATCAATATTCTCCCAAGGCAACATTTTGTATATGGCAATTTTTGATTCTCTGTTTGAAACAAGGACGCTGTGCTTAATGCTTCCACTGACATAAATTTTATCTCCGACTATTCTGCACTCGGTAACAGAACCAAGAGTTTCGGAAGCTGAAGCGGTAAAAGATAACAGGAAAGAAAGAGGCAATGATGTTATAATCACTGAAATAAGCAGCAAAAAGGCTTTAATTCTCTTATTCATAATCGTCACTCCTTTCTTGTTTTATATATTATAGCATATTTTTCGTATTTACAAAAGACTTTTTATAAAATTTTTTAATTTTTTATTGCAATTGCTATGAAAATATAGTAAAATATTCTTAATAGCATTTGTAGAACTCATCTTAAGTAATCTTAAATATTTGGAGGTAATAACATGAATGTCTATGAAAACGCAAAAGCGGTATACGCTTCATTCGGTATTGACACCGAAGAAGCGATAAAACAAGCACTTAACACACCGATATCATTGCATTGCTGGCAGGGTGATGATGTTAAGGGATTCGAGGGAGCGGGTGCTCTCGACGGAGGCATCCAAGCAACGGGTAATTATCCAGGTGCTGCAAGAAATCCCGAAGAATTGATTGCTGACCTTGACAAGGCGCTCTCGCTTATGCCCGGAGCAATGAGAATAAATCTTCACGCAAACTATGCCATTTTCAACGAAGATAATCGCGCTGACAGAGATTCGCTCCTTCCCGAGCATTTCGAGAAGTGGGCAGATTACGCAGTTGAGCACGGACTCGGCCTTGATTTTAATCCCACGTTTTTCTCACACCCTATGGTTAAGGACGGGCTCACTCTTTCAAGCCCCGATGATGAAACAAGAGCGTTTTGGATCAGACACGGAATAGCTTGCCTTCGTATCGGAGAGTATTTTGCGAAGCGCACTGGCAAGAAATGCCTTATAAACTTCTGGATGCCCGATGGACTCAAAGAGATCCCCGCTGACAGATATTCACCTCGCGCAAGAATGGCCGATTCTCTTGACAAGATCCTTGCTGTCGGTTACGATAAAGATCTCGTTGACGTTTCCCTTGAATCCAAGGTCTTCGGCATTGGTCTTGAATCCTATACTGTTGGTTCTGCTGAATTTTGTCTTGAGTATTCTGCGACTCGCGGACTTGTTCCGCTTATGGACAACGGCCATTATCACCCCACAGAGCAAGTTGCAGATAAAATCCCCTCAATGCTACTCTTCAATGACAGAATCGCTCTGCACGTAACGCGTTGCGTCAGATGGGACTCCGACCACGTTGTTCGCTACGATGATGAAACACGAGAGATCATTCGCGAAGTCGTAAGATGCGGTGGCATTGATAAAACTTACATCGCGCTTGACTATTTCGACGCAAGTATTAACCGCATTGCAGCTTGGGTAAGCGGACTCCGCGCTGCAAGAAAAGCTCTCCTTAACGCCCTTCTGACTCCCGAAAAGCTTTTGGCTGATTATCAGAACAAGGCTGATTATACTTCACTTCTTGTTGTATCAGAGGAAATCAAAACTGCTCCCTTCGGTGCAGTATGGGAAGAGCTCTGCGCACGCGCAAATATGCCCGCAGGTCTTGCTTGGTTCGACGAAGTCAAAAAATATGAAAACGAAGTTCTCGCAAAGAGAAATTAAGTGAGGTAACCAAATGCTTTACAAGAAAAAAGACGCGGCACTTCTTGACAGTGCTTTGTTTGAAAAACCCACAGCCGAATATCGAGGAACTCCTTTCTGGGCATGGAACTGCAAGCTTGACAAGGATGAGTTGCTTCGCCAGATCGAAGTATTCAAGCAGATGGGACTTGGAGGTTTCCATATGCATGTTCGTTCAGGTATGGCAACCGAGTATCTTTCCGATGAATTTATGGATCTCATACGCGCTTGTGCTGAAAAAGCTAAAAAAGAAGATATGCTCGCATATCTTTACGATGAAGACAGATGGCCTTCCGGATTCGCAGGCGGCTTTGTAACAAAAGATCCTCAGTACCGCATCAACTATCTTCTTTTCACACCTAATTCATATGAAGAAGAAGGTGGAAAAACTCACGTTGGCGACGAGCAGGCAAAGGCTACTCGCTCCGGCAGAGGAAAACTT
>JAGBRZ010000047.1 GCA_017632155.1 Clostridia bacterium | reverse complement strand
GCGGCGGTATCCCTCTCTGATGCGGACGCAAGCATGGGCGCGGAGCTTTTCCCCCGACTTAAGCGGGACGGCTCTCTTGTCGAGGCCGGTACGCGTATCAACTGGCATGGCAAGGTGCTGATAGCCGGGGCTGCTCTGTGGGATCTGGAAGAAAACGATCCCGACCATGCTCCAACGCTTTGGGAGGAACTTGAGTACCGCGAGGGCATCCGCATCATCCCAGAGGCCATTACGGTCACGAAAGCATTTTCCGAGGGCGAGCTTGGCTGGTGGGGTGACGTGCTGTATCGCTCTAAGGTCAACAACAACGTCTATACACCGGCGCAGTATCCAAATAACTGGGAACTTGCAGAATAAGGAGGGAGATCCTTGGCTGATAAATCAATTAGCGAACTGGTCATGGCTAACAGCATAAATGAGCGCGACTTGTTTGTGCTGGAGCAGAATGGCACGGCGAAGAAGCTGGAAGGGCAGACGCTGACGAACTGGCTGGTCGCATATGCCGATGGGCATGGCGGCATCCAGTCTATTGAGCTGACAGACACTTCCGGGCTGACAAAGACCTATACGATCACGCTGGCCGACACCACGACCTTTGATCTGCCCGTAAGCGACGGCAACGGCATTGCCGACATCACATGGACAGAGTCCGGCACGGCTGGCGACGGCAAAACGCATACAGGCACGATTGAGTTCACGGACGGAACGACGGACACTATTGAGTTCCAAGATGGAACGAAGGGCGACACGGGCGCGGCAGCGTATGTGTGGATCAAGTATGCCTCAAAGCAGCCGACCTCAAGCTCTGATATGTCAGATACGCCCAATTCGTGGATGGGTATTTACAGCGGCACAAGCTCCACAGCCCCAATCTATTATTCGGATTACAAATGGTATCGCATACTGGGGTCAAAGGGAGCTGCCGGAACACCAGCAAGCATTAGCAGCGCTGCTGTCAACTATGCGCTCGGAACAAGCCCTACGGAGCCTCCCGCGAGCGGTTGGTCTGCAACAATTCCAGAAACTGGGTCTGGTCAATACCTTTGGACGCGGGTAACAACTGAGTGGAACACCGGGAATCCAATTACCCAGTATTCCGTAGCGAGAAACGGCGTTGACGGCGATGGAGCAGTAAGCACAGTTCTCGGCAAAAGCCCTGATTTAAACGGGAACGTGGCGTTTACATCTGCGGATGTGCCGTATAGTTCAACGACTGTTGAGTCGCAGTTGAATGCGCTTGTCTCGGCGGTTTCCAGTATGCAGAGCGACATTACCGGCAACAAACCCAAGCATTTCAGCATTACCCTGACAAGCTTGCCGCACACGGTAAATGACGCCAATATCACGTCTGATATGCGGGTGTTCAATACTGTTTTTGGCGACGATTCTGTTGTCACATCCGACCTTGAGTATACCACGGCAAACGGAAGCATCACTTTTACGGGAAGCATCAGCGGTTCAACTACGATGGATTTTGACCTGATGAAAGTGAGGTCGTGATATGGCAAGCGGTATTATTCCGATTCGTAAAAGCGGAGCGGCGCTGAATTTTCGTGTTGTTGGCGGCACTACGCAGCCTCTTAACCCGAAGGAAAATGATATCTGGGTAGAGACGGCAGAGGAGATCACGGGGTATGTTTTTGATTCTTCGGAACCGGCTTTGCCAACGGCGGGGCTGGTATGGTTTCCCATTGCGATCAGAGGCCCCGTGTCGTTCCCCGTGACTGAGGAGAATCCCGTCTATGTTTATCCGCAATTGCCAAAACAGTACGTCAGCGGAAGCTGGGTACAGAAACAGGCACATATTTATCAGGATGACGCATGGGCCGATTTTAGCCTGATCGTATGGCAGATTGGTGAGAACTTTGCCGATAAAGGCTGGGACACTCACTGGGTTTCAGTTGCGACAAATTCGCAATATGCTACGCTATCCACGTCCGGGTACAATCGAACGGCATATTCTCCTTCGATTGATATGACGCCATATTCAAAGCTGGTTGTGTATGCAAGAGATAGCAACGGCGACTCAAAGGTTGGGTTGACTACAAACAATCCGACACAAACAGCAGATGCAGATATATCGACTGCAAACTTAACGCTTCACAGCGGGACTGAGCCAGAAAGGCGAGAGTTGAACATCGCCGACATCAATGGCAATTATCGTATTGCTGTTGTTCTTTATGGTTGGGAGGGCAGAACACGTTCAGCCAATATCAGTCGCGTTGAGTTGCAATAAAGCGGGGTGACTCATGAGCAAACAGACGATTTTCAAGCAGCTTCGCGAGGCCGGGTGTTCTGCCAGCGGGGCGCTGGGCCTGATGGGAAACTGGCAGGAGGAGAGCGGTAATGAATCCTGCCGTCTGCAAGGGGACTTTACCACAGACCGATTCATGAGCCGGGATTATGCGAACAAGGTAAACAGCGGCATGATCACGGAAGACACGTTCGCGAAGGACTCCAAGGGCTGGGGCCTCGCGCAGTGGACATACTGGACGAGGAAACAGGCGCTCCTCAACTTCTGCCGCCGCCGTGGCGTTTCCATTGCAGACGAGGCAGCACAGGTGGACTTCGCGGTATCAGAGCTGAAGACGGACTACGCGGCGCTGTGGCAGTTTCTCTGCTCCTGCACCGACGATCAGCTTTACAGCGCGACAGACCGCGTGTGCCGCGAATATGAGCGCCCCGCGTTCAACAACGTCGCGGTGCGGTTCTCGTCCGCAAAGGCGCTGAGAGACGAGCTTCAGAGCAAGGCCGTGGAAGAGGTTGATAACGGCGTCGAGCGGTTCTGGCCTCCCCGCATGATCTGCAAGGGCATGAACGGCCCCGACGTCGCGGTGCTTCAAGCGCTTCTCAAGGCGAGGGGCTACACTCTGAGCGGAACGGCTGGCGTTTTCGGAGATTCCACGGACGCGGCGCTCCGCAAATATCAGCGCGACAACGGTCTTGATGATGACGGCATCGCTGGCCCGAAGACATGGGCTGAAATACTTAAATATTAGGAGGTATCATCATGGAACTTCTCGGCATTACCGGAATTGCGGCAATTACCATTATTTGCTTTTTGATTGCAGAGGGCATCAAGGCAACGCCGCTTGACAACAAGTGGCTTCCCGTGATCTGCGGCTGTCTCGGCGGCATCCTCGGCGTAGTAGCCATGTATGTCATGCCTGACTTTCCCGGCACGGACATCCTGACCGCCATTGCTATCGGCATTGTTTCCGGCCTCGCGGCAACCGGCGCTCACCAGATCGGTAAGCAGTTGAGCGAGAATTAAACATCGGGGCGGCTTCACCGCCGCCTCAGATTGCGAGGGATAAACTATGATTGTGACATGGCAGACCATCATCTCGCTTGCGGCAGTGCTGGCAGCTATCTTTGCGATCCTGAGATATTATAATAAAGGATATGATTGGGTCAAAACGCAGGAGAAACAGGAGGCCGAGATAAAGATCATCAAGGAGGAGCAGCAGATCCTCACCTATGGTGTTCTGGCTTGTCTCAAGGGCCTACATGAGCAAGGGTGCAACGATTCAGTCACGGATGCGATAGCCAAGATCGAGAAGCACTTAAACGAACGCGCACACACTTAAGGAGGCCGACAATGATAGAAGTCAACGGCAATACAATAACCATGACTCGCGGCGACACGCTGCGGGTGAAGGTGGGGATCAGCGTTGACGGGGAAGAGTATATCCCGGTCGAAAATGACGTTGTGCGCTTTGCCTTGAAGCATGAAACGCTGAACGCGAAGAAGACGGACTTCGCCGACGCGAATCCGCTTGTTACCAAGACGATCCCCGGCGACACGCTGATTCTGGAACTGGAGCCGAATGACACCAAACGGCTGGGCTTCGGGAAATACGCCTATGATATCCAGATCACGTTTAGCGACGGGACGGTATCCACGTTTATCAGCGATTCGCTCAAGCTGACCAAAGAGGTGGATTGACATGGCCGGAATTGAAGTGCAGGAAGACACTCTGGTCATTGATACGGACACGGCATTCGTTGCAGTCGATGGCGAGATCCGCTTTGTGAACTTCGACGTCGCGAGCGGAAGCGTTACCGGCACGGTCGTTTCGGCCCACAACATAAGCGGGAGCATACGCCGTCTACAGACAATCCACAACTGAGAGGTGGTTCAAACGCTTCCAGATTTTGAGATGATCCAACACCAGATCTTAGGTGGACACAATATCACTATCATTCCGGTATTTGATGTCCACTGGGGAGCGCCGGAGTGTATGGAACAGCAATTCATGGACTTCATCAAAAAAGTCGCGGAAACGCCTAACGTATACTTGGTTATCGGCGGCGATATGCTGAACACGGCGCTCAAGTCATCCGTATCCAATGTGTACCGCGAGCGCTATATGCCGTCAGAAGCCAAGCGCCTGATGGCGAAGGTTTTGGAGCCAGCCCGTGAACGCATCCTGTGTTTTGTGCAAGGGAACCATGAGGCCAGAAGTTCCAAAGAAACTGATGACTGTCCGCTCTATGACGTAGCATCAAAGCTTGACCTTGAGGCGATATATCGCGAGAACGCTGCATTCGTAAAGCTCCAGCTTGGCATACGGGAACGCGAGAACGGTACGCTGACCGACAGCAGAAAGCGCCCGACCTATATGCTTCTGGTTACTCACGGTTCCGGGGGCGGCATTTTGACAGGCGGGGCCGTGAATAAATTTGAGAATTTTGCGATGACTGTTGACGGACTGGACGTCCTCATCGCCGGTCATGTGCATAAGCCTTTTAACACGCAACCCGGCAAGATTTACATTGATACTCAAAACAACAAGATCTCCATCAAACCATTTGAAGTTGTCTCTGCATCCAGTTGGCTTGGGTACGGCGGGTATGCTCTCAGGGGTATGATGCGTCCGGCAACTCATTGTATCCAGAGAATTATCCTGCATGGAGACAGAAAAGAAATCAACATCTTCAAGTCTCCGAACTTTGAATAGAAAACAGACGAGCTGCCACAATGTAAAAGATCGCACAAGCCTATGGTCACTGGTCTACGCTCACTCAGTGCGACTTTTGGAAACAGGCGAAATCCAGCCTTTGCATTGACCGTTCTCAGGGGTTTGTCGCCCGATGGATGGTTATAGTTTGGGTCATACCAGAGGGGGAGCGGAGGAAACTCTGACAAAGCGGAATCCGCTGCCCCGAACAATTGAAACTGAGCCGCCAAAAAATGAGCCGCCATTCATTCCCTCTATGGGGATAGTGGCGGTTTTTTATTTGGAGGCTATTTATGCGAGAATACACCAACTCACAAATGGCGGCGTATATTGATGAGCATTGTCACAACCAGCGTGATCGTCTTCTGCTTAAAAGGCGTATGTGCGATGGCATCACTTTCGATTGCCTTTCCTGCGAATTTGATCTATCCCCGCAACGGGTGAAAGCTATTGTGTACGCATTCCAGCAAAAGTACAACGGCGTCTAAAAGATAGCCGAAAACAAGCCTAAAGATGGACTTCTGATTGATTTCGGAAGCCCGTCTTTTTTTATACACTTTTGTCAGAAAGAAGGTGTTTTTATGGGCTATGACAACGACGAACTCCTTCTGCTCTTGGACGATGATCTGTTCTGGAGGGAGGAGGACGAGGACGATGCCGTGGCATCCGTATAATCCAAATCCGATTGCGCTGGAAGGGATCGACTGTACAGTCCGGGCGCTCACAAAGGCGCTGGATATCCCGTGGGAGAAAGCATACACGATGTTGGCTGTCAACGGTTTTGCCCTCTCCGATATGCCGAATGCGAACCACGTTGTGAATTACACGCTCAGACAGAACGGCTTCAAGCGGCATCTGATCCCGGACGAATGCCCAGATTGCTATACTACAGAAGATTTTGCGGAAGAGCATCCAGAGGGAACATATATCTTGGCGTATGGAGATCACGTCTGCTGTGTAAAGGACGGCGAATGGTGGGATTCGTGGAACAGCGGACGCCGCGCCCCGATGTTTTACTGGGAAAAAATTGAAACAGGAAAGGAAGAATGACCTATGGCTTATCCGTATTACTCAGTTCCGAACTATCAGCAGTATCAGCCGACTTATGTGCAGCCGACCTATCAGGTGCAGCAGCCAGTCGCGCAGCCCACTTATCAGCCTGTTCAGCAGCAGACGCCACAGTCCAGCATCATCTGGATCTCCGGGGAGCGGGAGGCAATGGCATACCCAGTAGCGCCCAATAACGCCGTGACGCTCTGGTCACAGTCTGAGCCGGTAGTATATCTCAAACAAGCAGACGCGACCGGCAAGCCCAGCGTTAAGATCTATGACCTTGTGGAGCGGGTGCAGTCTGCGGAAGTCTCCGCTTCAGACGGCAAAACGGTCGAATATGCTACAAAGAGCGATCTCAGCGCAGTTGCCGGAATCATCGGCGGCATCAAATCCGACATCGAGAGCATCAAGTCGGATATGTACGGCATCGCTGGAAAGAAAAAGACAAAGAAAGCCAAGGAAGAGGAGGATGAGGAATGAACCCTCTGTTCAATGCGCTCGGCGGGGCGGCTATGGGGAAGATGAACCCGATGTCCATGCTCGCGCAGCTTAAGCAGAACCCGCTTGGGATGCTTCGGCAGTACGGCTTCAATGTGCCAGACAGTCTGACAGATCCCAACGCAATTATCCAACACTTAATGAACTCCGGCCAGATTAATCAGCAACAGTACAACCGTGCCAGACAGATGGCACAGCAGTTTGGATTGAAGTAAATAGCATATTCCCTCCATTAATTACACTTTTCGTGCAATTAGTGGAGAAAAAACGACACTTTTTGGCATCCAATCCCCAAAGTGCCAAATTTGCACTTTGGATTGCACTTTTAAGTATTTCTTTCGCTGTTGCTCGGCGCGCAAGTAGTAGCGGTTGAAATAAATATATTGAAAGGAAGTAATAAACTTTATGGATTCTGAAAATGGCGGTTCCTTTGGAACTACGATGCTTGTCGGCCCAGCCGGGAACGGCGGCTATCCCTATCCCGTTTTTGGCGGCATGATGGGAGGTGGCGGTTCCGGCTTTGGCTCCGGTGACGGCGCTTGGGCGATCATCCTGCTTATTATTATTCTGGTTGCCGCTGGCGGCTGGAACAACGGAGGCAATGGAGGCGGCTTCGGCAGTCAGCCCGTGGTCATCAACGAGGGCGGCGGCTCTGTCCAGCGCGGTTTCGATCAGGCGGCGATCATGACGGCCCTGTCAGGCATCCAGAGCGGCATCTGTTCCGGTTTTGGTGATGTTACCCAGCAGCTTTACACAACGCAGATTGCGGATATGCAGAACGCATTCGCACTTCAGTCTCAGTTTTCAAATTGTTGTTGCGAGAACAGGCTCGGCATCGCCAACCTCGGTGCTGACATCGCCCGTGAGGCGTGTGCAGACCGGGCGGCTGTGTCGGATGGCGTCCGCGATATCATCACGAATCAGACGCTGGGTGTGCAGCGCATCCTCGATCAGATGTGCGCGGATAAGATCGATGCCAAGAACGAGCGCATTGCTGATCTTGAGCGTCAGCTTACGATGGCCAACCTTGCGGCTTCTCAGACGGCCCAGACCTCTCGCATTCTGGCTGATAATGCCGCTCAGACCGTGGCGTTGGAGCAGTATCTTAACCCCGTTCCCATTCCCGCGTACATTGTCCAGAACCCCAACTGCTGCCAGCAGAACACGGGTTGCGGCTGCGGCGGTTTCTAAGGCGGTGCGATCATGGCGTGTGAGTATTTATGGAACGATGTGCAGGAAGTGGCTCTGTACTCGCCCATTCTTTTCCGCTCGTCCATTCCGTGTAATCGCGGATTGATTATCCATGAGGACGAGACTGGGAATTTTATTCTGCGCGGTGTAAACACAGGCAACTGCTGCAACCAGTGGACGCACTATCAGGTGACCTTCAACGGAAACATTGCGCTGCCGGAAGAGGCCGAGGAAGTTGTGCCTATCGCTGTGGCCCTGACCGTGAATGGGGAGCCGCGCTATGTAAGTAGAGCGATCTTCACGCCAGCAGCCGTGGACGAGTACGGCAATGTAACCAGCACGGCGATCATAAAAGTTCCTCGCTGTTGCTGTTTCAGCCTTGGCGTGGAAGCTGTCCCGGCTACGACTGACCCGACAATCACTCCTGCTCCCATCATCGAAGTCCAGAACGCTAATCTCACGATTAGCCGCGTGGCATAAGGGAAGGAGGACGCACAATGGAACATCTTGAAGGTATTCTGAAACTGGCCGACAAAGAACTTGCGTCTGTTGTTGAGAACGGCAAGTTCCGCAGTCGGGATGAAATCGACTCCGTGTACAAGCTCATCGACATTGCAAAAGATGCATATGAGATCTGGTGCATGGAGGAAGAAATGGAGGGCGGCGACGAAGGGATGTCTTCCCGTGGCGGGTCGTATTACCGTGAAGGACGCGGCGGCTATAACCGAGGAAGCTATTATGAGGACGGCGGGTCTTATGAGCGCCGTGGCCGTGGACGGAATGCGAGTCGTGACAGCCGGGGCCGTTACAATGACGGCGGCTCCTACCGCGATGGTATGATGCGGCGTGGCTCCTATTACCGCGAGGGTGGTAAAGAGGAGTTTGCCGAGGAACTGCGCGGACTCATGGAGGAGGCTCCTGACCAGCAGACCAGACAGCAAATCCAGCAAATGCTCCAGCAGATGGGGCAGTAAAAAACGGGGGCGAGAGGGCATTCCTCCCGCCCTTTTTATGGCCTGTATATCTTTTTAATGAACGGTGTACCGAATGCTCAAAAGATATACAAACAAATAAAAGAAAAAACTACGGCAAAAAGTAGATATCGAACGTATTTTCTAACTTTTTGAACACAATTTTTTCGACGATGGATCGGAGGGCCGCGTTCTTCGTCTCGCCGTCAACGTCCGGGGAGCGGAGAATGGACAGCACTTCAATGGCTTTCGGTTTGAATGCTGCGGCGTCGATTGCGTGAGGTTCGTTTTGCGCTTTTGCGGCTTCCAGCTTGGCAATATTGGCCTCGACCCCGGCTTTCAATTCTTTATATTCCGCGCTTGAGAACGCTCCGTCCAGAAGAGCGTTTTTCGCACGTTCAAGGCGGTTTTTCTCCTGCGTGATGAGTTTGTCCCAGTCGCGGCTTATCTTTACTTCTGGCGGTTTCTGAGGGGCGAAAACGAAAGATCCTGAGTGGATCATGGTTTCCAGTGCATCCAGAACAGCGGCGTCAGCTTTTTCGACCGTGATAAAATGCGAAACCTTGCACTGACCGCGCATATAGCCGCAGCATTGGAGTCGTAGGGATTGACCGGCCTTTTGGTTGGTGCAGTTCACAAGCGTGGAGCCGCAATTGTCGCAGCGCAACAGCCCCTTGAGCATGAACACGGGCTTGCCTTTTCTGGCATACCTCACCCCAGTAGAGCGCTTGGCGAGACGTTCCTGCACGGTGTCCCAAAGTTCTATTGCAATCAGCGGCTCATGCTTCCCGTCTGGCATTGATGCTGCATCCGGGTCGACGTAGCGGTACGGTTTGTGTTCGTCTTCCGACCAGCGTGTTTTGCCAATGTACGCCGGGTTCATTAAAATGTATTGAACAGCGGTGAACTCAAAGGGCTTCCCAAGATTTGTCTTGATACCAGAGTCGTTTAGCTCGCTGGCAATAGACCGAAATGTGCCGCCAGCGGCATAGCGCTTAAAAATGTATCGAACTGCGTCTGCTGAATCATTCGGAACCAGAACTTTGTCTTTGACATCATAGCCAAAAGGCGGTTTGCCCATAGCTTCTCCGCGCATGGCCTTTTCTTTCATGCCGCGCCTGACTTCTCCGGCAAGATTCGTCAAATAATACTCATCCATCCATGATATAATGGATTCGATCAGGCCGGAGAACGGGCTGTCATCCATAGACGGCTCTGATATGCTCCTGACGGCCACACCGTTGCGCTTCAGCAGATTCTTGTAGACCAGACTCTCCTCTTGGTTTCGGGCAAAACGGCTGAACTTCCACACGAAAATGCATGAAAATGGGGGATTCTGTTCTTTTGCGGTTGCAACCATCATCTGAAACGCAGGACGCTTGTCTGCACTCTTGCCGCTGATGCCGTCATCACGATAGACGAATTCGTCCGGGATGATATACCCTTCCCGTTTCGCGTAATCACGGATCAGCTTCAATTGCGAATCAGGGGAATACTCAAGCTGATCGTCCGTACTCACACGAACGTAAGCAGCTCCTATCTTAAACTCCATCACGGAAGCACCTTTTCCATCAGCCGTTTGATGATCTCATCTTTTTCATCCATGCGTTTGTCTTTGAGCGTTATCTGATTGATGAGGAACGTGATGCGATCTTCTAAATGCTCTTTCATCTCATGCAGACGGGCAATCTCCTCGTTTTGGACGTGAATGACCGCTTTGAGGCCGTCTATCTCTTTGGCATATGGCGTGTCTTGCGGCGTAGGAACATCTTCGATATTCAGCAACACCTCTGCTATCGGCAACAGCGTAGATTCATAGTTGAAGCTTGTTGCAGCGTTTTCCGATCCGTCAGCAAACACTCTGCGGAGAGTGGTCAGCGACACATAATGCCCATTCTTTTCCATTTGCTCGATGATGCGCGGATAGGTAACTTCGTTC
This sequence comes from Clostridia bacterium, assembly GCA_017632155.1. Next base: position 4,126 of record JAGBRZ010000047.1, on the reverse strand, counting down.
CTTTGTTTGCTCTCCTTCAATTGCACAATAAGGTCATATGCGCTTGTGTGTTCCATGCTTGACACCTCCAAGTGTTCGTCCGTGGTCATTATCGGTTCATGCATGGATGGTTCTTTTATCAAATGTAACACTCCTTTCGCCAGATATGGAACTTGCTATGCGAAACCGTTTACGTTATGATATAACCATCCCAAGCAGTGGCGGGATCAGTTGAAAGCTTGGCGGCTCGGTCGGCTGATCTCGCCTAATATTAAATATAATCCCTTTATATAATTTAATTGCTGTCCATCTAATTGGTCAGATGTAATCCCTGTATTAATTATGTCTTGACAAGCGATTGCGCGTTATAGTATTCTCTCATCAAGATAATAATTTATGAGGATGTGATCGTATGAGCGAAAAAGAAACAAAGTTCCTTGAAATGGCGACCGATCCGGCGCTCAGACCAGCCCTTCTGGAGCGTCTTGAGAAATTAGGATTGCTTTCTGCTTTTCTGGAGGCAGAGAACGGAACCACATAAGCAACCGCAAATCCCGTTCAAGCCATTTTTCATAAGGCTCTACGACAAGCCCGTCACTTTCAGTGGCGGGTGTTTTTTTGTCTTCCGATACGCTTGGGTCTGGATATGCTCCGTTACTTAATTCTGAAACTGTTACGCCGAAGAAGTCAGCTACCTTTTTAACTCTATCATATGGCGGTAGCTTTTTTGCGTTTTCCCATCGGCTGATAGTGGAATTGCCAAATCCCAATGCGGTTTCGACATTTTTGAAGTCTGTATTATGTTCGTCGCAGAGCTTCTTTATATTTTCAATTGGAAACGGCATAAAAAATTTCTCCTTAAAAACGAAAAAATGCTATTGACAAATCGAAAATATGCGGTTATACTGATGCCGTGGTCGAAAAAGTGCGATTACATTTACTTACATAGCAAGGTTAAAGCCCAAAAGTCAGTGAGCTGTCTGCTGCAACAGACGGCACACAACTAAACTCATCATAGATGAGCGCCTGAGAGGGGGACTGATAGCGTTTTCTTGTTTCGGTAGGCGTTCACCACCTTTGTAATCAATTTGTAACCCGTAATTCAATGTTAGCATATTTTCTAATGATAGTCAATAGAAAAATGCAAATTTCTCAAAAAGTTTTTTAGGAAGGGAGGCAAGATAATTGCTTTTGGAAAAAATCACCACCCTGTGCAAAGAGCAGAAGATCACCTTTGCAGAGCTTGAGCGCAAAGTTGGTCTGGGAAATGGGACGATCAGCCGCTGGGGCAAGATGAATCCCCGCGTTGATACGCTGAAAGCTGTGGCCGATTATTTCGGCGTAACGCTTGATGAGCTTGTAAGAAAGGAGGAGTGAAATGATAGAGTTCAAAATTGACCCTGAGTTCCGGGAAAAAATTCCGGCGATGCCGACCGAAGACTTTGAAGGACTCCGCACAGACATTATCCGCGACGGATACGTCAGAGATCCACTTGTGGTGTGGAAAGAAGAGAACATTCTTCTCGACGGTCATCATCGGTGGCGGGTTATCCAAGAGAATCAAGATTTGCTTGGGAACAAATTCCAAGTGGATTACAAGAGCTTTCCAGATCGTTGGGCAGCAATTGCGTGGATATGTGCGAACCAGCTTCATAAGCACAACATGAATGAGATGCAGCGAATGAAGCTGATGCAGGAAGAATATGAGGCAAGGCAACATTCCGAGAAGTTTAAGGGGAACCAACACACAGCGAAAAGTGGTGGTGAAGAAATTCATCACCACCAAGACGAAAACCTCATAGATGGCAGCGCAATCCCGTTTGAATACAAAACCGGAAAAGAACCAAAGACAAGAGAGATCCTCGCAAAAGAACACAACGTAAGTCCCGGAATAATTCAAACCGCCGTTGAAGTTGGCCGTGGAATTGACCGCGCCGCAGAAGTCGATCCTGAGTTCAAGCGCGAGGTGCTGTCTGGTGAGATTAAGGCTAAGAAGTCTGATCTTGCCGAAATCCGCAGGATGCAGAGTGACGAAGAGGTCAAGGAGGCCATTGAGGTCATTCGCGATCCGAGCAAAAAGCGCGGTGGAAGCTGGGCAAACAAGGAAATTCGTGACCGATACGCACAGATCCGGGAAATCTCCAAAGAGATGGGCAAGGCCAAATCAGGCACGACATTTGACGATGTGGTTGGTCTGCTGAACACCATCGGAGACGATTTCATAAGCAAAGTCGAGCGAACAATCAACAGCGAGCGCGAAACCCTGACCAGCGATGAAAGGTGGCCAGATGCCATTGACGGTTACTTTGATTCCATAATTGAAGACATTAAAGAATTGAAAGGAAGGATACTCAAATGAAAACACCTGTTTCTCACCCCTATGATATGCAGCTTATCCCGGCTCGTCTGCTCACGGTCAACCGCAACTATCAGCGCGAAGCGCAGACGAAGGAGATCAACGACATCATCTCCAATTTCGACTACCATCTTGTCAACCCCGTCAAAGTAGTTAAGCGCGACGGCCTGTACTACATCTGCGACGGCCAGCAGACCGCCACCGCGCTCTTCCAGATGTTTGGGCCAGAATACCTCGTCCCGTGCTTCGTATACACGGACATTGAGACATCCAAGGGCGAAGCCAAGCTTCTGGCAGACGGCAATACCGGAACCGGCGCTGGAAAGAAACTTACGCAGAACCAGCTTTGGGACGCACTTATGTGGTCAGAAGATCCCGTTGCCCAAGAGATCAATGCCGTCGCGAATCAGTACGGCTACAACATGGGAAGCCGCAAAAAGCAGAAAAAACTCTGCTCCGTCAACGCCGTTGAATCTGTGCGTAAGGCTCACAAGACCCTTACGAAAGACCAGTTCAGCGCCATGTTCCGTATTATTCACGGCGCGTGGGAGGGCAACCCTGACGGCGTTACCTCCAGCATCATTCGCGGCATGGCTAAATTCATCCGCACTTATTATGGCGAATACAACGAGGCCAATCTTATTCGCCGTCTGAGCCGCAAGAATCCGCTGGAAATCATTCGCAACGGACGAGCCAGTTTCCGCAAGGGAGACGCCAAGTGGGCGAGGGAGATCCTTGAGATCTACAACAGCGGGACTTCTGTCAACCGTCTGCCGGAGAAACTGTAAAAAAAATTAGCCCTTATCCGGGCCAACGGATAAAGGCTAATAGTGCGGGGGACATGATATAGAAAGCTCTAACACAATATATCATGTTCCCGCAAGATAATCAAGGGGGAATGAAATGCTAAGTCGAGATCGAAAAGTTGAGCAAAAGGCTCCGTGCCTGTATGAGTCGTTCGATGAGGTAAAGCAGCGCGACATAACCACGGCCCCGGCTGTGAACTGCGATTTCGTATGCGAGGCTTGCCCGTGGAATCCGGCAGAGGCCCAGCGGCGGTTGGAAGAGGGCGCGTGGGTGTACAGCCCAAACGGGATCAGGCATCTGCTGTTTCGGAGGAAGGTGGTCAATGCCGAAGGGTGAGATCCGCTGTCGGCTGGTGGCGGCAGATGGGAGAGAGTGGGAGGAGCTGTCGGCAGAAGAACAGAACAGATTTTCTGGCCAATGCATCCAGCGGATGGGCGCGGTTCTGAACGACAGCTTCAGCCGGGATATCGAAATGTATAAGAAAGTAAGTGAGGGAGAACAAGTTGAAAGTTTACAAAGGTACAAATAAGGATATGCAATGCACTCCTGACGGTAAGGTGTTCCAATACGAACAGGGCGTGACCTACGAGAAGCCGGAGGCCAAACTGTGCAAGCACGGTTTTCACGCTTGCGAGGCCCCGCTGGACGTGCTCGGCTACTATCCACCCGGTAACGGCTCTCGCTACTTTGAGGCCGAGCTGGAGGACGTTTCGCCGGAGCGCGGCGACGATACCAAGGTATGCGGAAAAAAGATCACGCTTGGCGCGGAAATCGGCATTCCCGGGCTGGTTAAGGCTCATGTGGAATATGTGAAAAGCAAGTGTGAGGAACACAAATCGGGCGGCGACTGGTCGGCTCTGACAGGCGGCTACGGGTCGGCTCTGACAGGCGGCGACGGGTCGGCTCTGACAGGCGGCTACAGGTCGGCTCTGACAGGCGGCGACGGGTCGGCTCTGACAGGCGGCGACAGGTCGGCTCTGACAG